>CAZGZH010000368.1:0-2324 GCA_964529645.1 uncultured Flavobacteriaceae bacterium | reverse complement strand
TTAAATTAAAACAAGATGACAGCATACTGGACTTAGCGTGTGGTAAAGGACGTCATGCCATCTTTTTAAACAGTTTGGGTTTTGAAGTTATGGGTCTTGATTTATCTGAAAATAGTATAAAAGAAGCCTCAATATCTGCCAACGAAAGTTTACATTTTAGAGTGCATGACATGCGGCAACCTTTTATAAATAAGTACAATGCTATTTTTAATTTATTTACAAGTTTTGGTTATTTTGAAACCGATGAAGAAGATATAAGTGTTCTTAAAAATATTAAAAATGGCCTCAAACCAGATGGTGTTGCCGTAATAGATTATCTCAATATATCAAAAAGTATAAAACAATTAATTCCGCATGAAATTCAAAAACGCGGTGCTATAGATTTTGAAATAAAACGTCAGGTTAAAGATGGTTTTATAAATAAAGAAATTAATTTTAAAGATGCCGATAATAGTTTTACATTTACAGAACATGTAAAATGTTTAGATTTAATTACCTTTAAAAAGTATTTAAAAGCGAGTGGACTGAAATTAATAGCTGTTTTTGGCGACTACAACCTACAAGATTTTGATGTAAAAACATCAGACAGATTAATTTTAATAGTAAAATGACATATATAGCCCTTATTTTATCGGTTTTAATTGGTGCCACTTTGGTGCTTTTAGTAAACTTAAAAGACAGTATTGTAAAATTGTTTTTATCATTTAGTGGGGCCTATTTATTGGCTGTAACCGTTTTACATTTGTTGCCAGAAGTTTACAACTCTGACTTTAATAACATTGGTCTATTTATTTTATTTGGTATTCTAATTCAGTCGTTATTAGAGTTTTTCTCTAAAGGCGCAGAACACGGACATATTCATGCCGATGATTTATTAGAAAAATCATTTCCATGGCTGTTATTTGTGAGTTTAAGCGTTCATGCTTTTTCTGAAGGGATTCCTTTAGGCGAACCAGATAGTAGCACGCTACTTTGGGCTATTGTCATTCATAAAATTCCTATAAGTATTGTATTAGCCACTTTTTTATTAAAATCTAAATTATCTAAATTTAAAGCACTTATGTTTATAAGTCTCTTTGCCTTGATGAGTCCTTTGGGTTGTTTGGTTTGCGAGAATGTTGGTTTTTTTAAAACCTACCAAATTCCAATAACCGCTGTAATTGTGGGTATATTTTTACATATCTCTACCATTATCCTCTTTGAAAGTTCAGAGAATCACAGTTTTAATTTTAAGAAATTTATAGCTATTGGGTTGGGAATTTTATTGGCTTATTTGGCTATTTAATTGCCCACTTCGCTTAAAAATTTAATACGCATTAAACGGAGTTCTTCTTCATCATAATCACCATCAAACTCGTCTAGCGCATCTTGAATTTTATCAGAGTCTGCTTCCATAAAATAATCGTGAATTTCTTCTTGTTGCTCTTCGTCTAACAATTCGTCAATACAATAATCTATATTGAGTTTTGTACCCGAATAAATAATGCGTTCTATCTCTGTAATTAATTCGGACATTTCTAATCCTTTCGATTTAGCAATATCCATAAGAGGGATTTTTCTATCGGAATTCTGAATGATAAATAATTTAAGACTTGAGTTAGATCCCGTACTTTTTACAATTAAATCATCGGGTCTGGTAATGTCATTATCTTCTACATATTGTGCAATTAAACTCACAAAATCTTTACCAAATTTCTTAGCCTTGCCCTCTCCAACACCATGAATATTCTGCAGTTCTTCTAAAGTAATAGGATACTTAAGTGTCATATCTTCTAGAGAAGGGTCTTGAAAAACCACAAAGGGAGGAACCCCTTTCTTAGTGGCGACGTCTTTACGTAAATCTTTAAGAATACTCATCAATCTTTCGTCTGTAGCTCCTGCTCCTGCTGTATTAGTAATAATTCCGTCATTATCGCCCTGAACATAGCTGTGGTCTTCTGTCATTAAAAATGACTTTGGATTTTTAGCAAATTCTCTCCCTAAATCAGTTAACTTAATTACACCGTATTCTTCTATTTCTTTTCTTATAAGTCCCGCTACTAAAACCTGACGAATAAGTGCCATCCAGTAAGTGTCTGGTTTGTCGCTACCTATTGCAAAAAAAGGCTTTTCGTGCGTTTTATGCGATTTTAACATGGCATTTACAATACCGGCTAGTGTTTTTACAAGTTCCTTAGCTTTATATTTTTCATGTGTTTCGGCTACTACTTTTAGTATCTTGGCTACGTCATCTTTGGCTTCGTGTTTCTTTTTAGGATTACGTGTATTGTCATCCATATCGGCTCCCAAACCATTTATTTCATCGAATTCTTCGCCAAAATAGT
>CAZGZH010000367.1:0-2334 GCA_964529645.1 uncultured Flavobacteriaceae bacterium | reverse complement strand
GCGCTCTATCAATAAATCTATGTTTGATAAAACAGTATTATCGCCATAATTTTTTGACAACTCTTTGGCTTCAATTATAATTTTACCTGGTTGTTTAGACAATGGAAACCGCACACGCATAACAGCATTATCTTCAGAATCTACTTCAATACGTTCAACTTTATTGAGCTTTTTAATGAGCGATTGCGCCATAGATGCTTTTGTAGCTTTTGCCCTAAATTTACTAATGAGTTTTTCTGTTTGTTCAATAGATTTAGCCTGATTTTTTTGTGCTTGTAATTGTTGTGTCCTTATTTCGTTTCTTAAAACTAAGAAATTTGAATAATTTTTTTTGTAATCGTAAATTTTACCCAATGATATTTCTACAGTTCTATTTGTCACATTATCTAAAAACATTTTGTCGTGAGACACCAACATAATAGCGCCTGTAAATCCTCTTAAAAATTGCTCTAACCAAATTATAGATTCTATATCTAAATGGTTGGTGGGCTCATCTAACAGTAATATATCGTGATGTTGCATTAGCAGTTTGGCTAATTCTATACGCATACGCCAGCCACCCGAAAGAGTATCTGTTTGTTTTTCAAAATCGCTACGTGTAAACCCTAAACCTATAAGTATTTTTTCGGCTTCACCATGGTAATTATAACCGCCTTCTATTTCGTATTGATGTTGTAAATCTGATAATTCGTGAAGTAAGTTTTGATAATAATCGCTTTCGTAATCGGTTCTTTCTGCCAGCTGAACATTTATATTATCTAGCTTTTTTTCAATTTTTTTAATCAGCATATAAGCTGAATGAGCCTCTTCTATAACGGTTTTACCAAACTTAAAATCTATATCTTGTCTTAAATAGCCTATAGAAATATCTTTATCGTAAGCAATTGAACCACCTGAATAAGGGTGCTGTTTCGATATAATTTTTAACAAAGTAGATTTACCAGCGCCATTTTTACCTATAAGTCCTACCCTATCGCCACCGTCTAAGCGGAATGAAATTCCTGAAAATAATTCCTCACCAGAAAATGAAACTGTAATATTGTGTGCGTTTAACATAAATGCAACCCTATTTTTATTTTATAATTTTAACTTTGCAAACTTAATTATAATGATTGGTTTTTTGATGTTTAAAAAAGGTTCAAAATTACACAGTATTTTTAGCAATAAATGTCCTCGTTGTCAAGAAGGCGATTTCTTTACAACTTCAAATCATTTTAAGCTGAAAGAAACTTTTAAAATGCACAAAAATTGTAGTCATTGCCATTTAAAATATATGATGGAACCCTCTTTTTTTTATGGCGCTATGTATGTAACTTATGCTTTAACTGTTGCCATTGCTATGGTAGTGTTTAGTGTTAACTATTTAATTGGTCTCGGGCTTATAGAAAACATGAGTGTACTGACCGTAATTTTAGCTTTATTAACACCCATAAGTTTACGTATTTCTAGATTAATTTACATCAATATATTTATACATTTTGACGCTTCAAAATCTGTAGATAGCTAAGTCATTCGGCAAGTCAGTGTCCTTTTCTAAATGGTCTATTAGATAATTAACAGCATAAGGCGCTATCATAACACCACGTGTTCCTAAGCCATTAAAAATAGCCATATTTTTATATTTAGGATGTTTACCTAACAAAGGTCTTCTATCTTTTACAGTAGGCCTTACACCTGCGTGATGGGCTACGATTTTATAATCTGATTTAATAAGTGTTGCTAACTTTTCTAATAATTCATTTTTGCCTTTTTCAGTTGGATTATTGGTTTTATAGGTCCAATTAAAGGTTGCGCCAACTTTGTACAAATCATTTCCTAAAGGCATGATAAAAACAGGTCCTTTTAAAAAGTATTCTAAATTTAGATTTGGCGCCTGAATGGTTAATAATTCCCCCTTAGATTCTTGTAAAGGCAGGTAATTAAAAAAAGGGTTTTTATGCATCCCAAATCCTTCACAAAAAACAATTTTAGAGGCTGTTATGTCTTTATAGGAAACCGACTTATTCTCAATTTTTAACAATTCATAATCAAATGACACCTCTATTAAACAATCTTGTTTTTTTAAATACTCTTTATAAAAACCGATTAAACTTTTGGTATCTATACGTCCTGTATTTTTTAAGAAGCCCAATTTGAATTTGGCTTTTATACTTGGATTGTTATTACTTAACAAAACATCTTCCATATAGTCCTTCAATATCGGCTTATCAGAAGCCAAAAACCAGTTATTCTGCTCTGCTATCGATTTAAATACACGTGCAATTGGTACTTTATAATCTAATTTTATATTGAGTTTTTTAGCCAACTTATCATAAAAAGGAAGTGCCTCTTCTA
>CAZGZH010000366.1:0-2337 GCA_964529645.1 uncultured Flavobacteriaceae bacterium | reverse complement strand
TTAAATCGGGTGAAGCGCAAAAAGCCAATTTGTTAAAAGAAAAAACGGTTCAGTTAAAAGCTACTTCAAAAGAGTTGTCAGATAAGTTAAATACGACAGCACAACAGCTACAAGATTTATTGTATCAAATTCCGAATATCCCCAACAAGCTCGTACCCTCTGGTAGTACAGACGAAGATAACGAGTGTATTTTTGAAAAAGGCACTATTCCAGATTTAGGCGAGAATGCCCTACCTCACTGGGATTTAGCCAAAAAATACGACATCATAGATTTTGATTTGGGTAATAAAATTACAGGTGCCGGATTCCCTGTGTATAAAGACAAAGGGGCACGCTTGCAAAGGGCTTTAATCAGTTATTTTTTAGATAAAAATACAGCGGCGGGTTATACAGAATACCAACCCCCATATATGGTAAACGAAGCCAGTGGTATTGGCACAGGTCAGTTGCCCGATAAAGAAGGACAAATGTATCACGATGCTAAAGATAATTTATACCTCATCCCAACGGCAGAAGTGCCCATCACCAATATGTTTAGAGATATTATTTTAAACGAAGCAGATTTTCCTGTAAAATGCACAGCTTATACGCCCTGTTTTAGACGCGAAGCAGGTTCTTATGGTGCACATGTACGTGGTTTGAATCGCTTACATCAATTTGATAAAGTAGAAATTGTGCGTTTAGAAAAACCAGCAAATTCTTATGATGCGCTTAACGCGATGTTAGAACATGTAAAAGGTATTCTAGATGAACTTAAACTGCCTTATAGAATTTTGCGTTTATGCGGAGGTGATTTAGGATTTACATCGGCTATTACATACGATTTTGAGATTTATTCTACGGCTCAAAAACGTTGGCTGGAAATAAGTTCTGTTTCCAATTTTGAAACTTTTCAGGCCAACCGCTTAAAATTGCGTTTTAAAAATAAGGAAGGTAAAACCGAATTAGCGCACACACTTAACGGCAGTTCATTGGCTTTACCACGTGTTTTGGCGGGTCTTTTAGAAAATTATCAAACAGCAAAAGGCATTGTAATTCCAGAAGTTTTACAGAAATATACTGGTTTTAAAATTATAGACTAAAATTAATTAGCTACAACCCATTTTAAAAGCTGTTTTTGCTTGTTCATTTTTAACAGAGCATTTATATAAGCCGTTATTTGACCGTTTTTCATAAAAAGTTGGGCGTCTTGTTTGGTAGCTTCGTAGTCTAAAATAAGTTCGTTCATCAGGTCAAAATTTAAAGTTCTTTAATACTAAGACAATAATAATGCCAAGTTGTTACAAGCGCTTTTTCTAAAAAGGCGATTTTATTATAACTTTAACACTTGTTTTGTATCTTTGAAACAATATCGTCTCTAATAATGAAACAACTCACAATACTATTTACCCTATTTTTTAGTTTAAATATCTTGGCGCAAAGCCCTAGGTTGGCACGTAAATATTATCAATCTGGCCAGTACGAAAAAGCTGTAGAGCTCTACAAATCGTTACATAAAAAGCACGCGTATCGCTCAGACTATTTTAAATTTTTAATAAGGAGTTATCAGCAATTAGAAAAATACAATGACGCCCAAAGGATTATTTTAGAGCAGTTACAAAAATTCCCCAACCAACGTCAATTTACTATAGAATTGGGTCACAATTACACTTTACAGAATCAAAATGACAAGGCCAAAACCTATTATGATTTGGCGCTTAAAGCCGTTGAAAATAATCCTAATTTAGGGTACAATACAGGTAAAACATTTCAAGACAACAATCTATTAGACTATGCTTTAAAGGCCTATAAATCGGCTATGAAAAGTAATCCGAAATTAAATTTCAATCTACAAGTAGCTTTAATTTATGGAGAACAAGGCGCTATAAATAAGATGTTCGACTCGTTTTTAAATATGGTTGAGAAAGACCCCTCGTACACTATGTCTATTTTAAGATATGTGGGTAAATTTATAACAGAAGATACACAAAACACCAATAATATTCTTTTAAAAAATTTGCTCATCCAGCGTGTACAAAACAGCCCTAATTCTTCTTGGAATATCCTTTTGAGTTGGCTTTTTATGCAAGAAAAAAAATATAATAAAGCTTTTATCCAAGAAAAGGCCATTTACAGACGGAATCCTACCAATATCAATCGTTTGGTAGATTTAGGAAAAATTACTTTTAATGCTAAAGATTATATTACTTCGCAACAAACTTTTGAATATATACTTAAAAAGACAGCACAAATAAATTTAAAAATATACACCCAATTATATCTTTTAAAAATTAAAATAGCCCAAGACCCTTCCTCATCCGAATTATTATCAATAAAATCTGATTTTAATAATTTACT
>CAZGZH010000365.1:0-2349 GCA_964529645.1 uncultured Flavobacteriaceae bacterium | reverse complement strand
CTTTAGATAAAGGCAAAGTATTTTTTTTAACCCACGTTTTATAAGGATGTTTTGAACTTACTTTAGCTTTTATTTCTTCGTCTTCAATAATGCGCCCTTCGTTCATATCGACCAAAAACATTTTACCAGGTTCTAAACGACCGTGTTTGACGACGTTTTCAGGCTTTATATCTAACACACCAATTTCTGAAGACATAACTACATTACCAGCTTTTGTTAGTGTGTATCGTGATGGCCTTAAGCCATTTCTATCTAAAATAGCGCCAATAATATTACCATCTGTAAAAGGGACTGATGCTGGACCATCCCAAGGTTCCATAATACAAGAGTTGTATTCGTAAAATGCCTTTTTAGCAGGACTCATTTTTTTATGTTTTTCCCAAGCTTCGGGTATGAGCATCATCATAACTTCGGGTAAACTTCTTCCCGTCATCAATAACAATTCAACCATCATATCCATACTAGATGAATCTGATTTTCCGTCAAGAATAATGGGAAATAATGATTTGATGTCTTCACCAAAAAGCTTACTTTCCATCAATTCTTGTCGGGCACGCATACGACTCACGTTGCCACGGATGGTGTTAATTTCGCCGTTATGACACATATACCTAAAAGGTTGTGCTAAATCCCAAGAAGGGAAAGTATTGGTAGAAAAACGTTGGTGTACCAAAGCCAATCGGGTAACTACATCTTGCTCTTTTAAATCGGTGTAATAAGTACCAATATCTTCTGGCACAAGTAAGCCTTTGTAAATTATTGTTGTAGTTGATAAACTTGGTAAGTAGAAAAAATGATGTTCGGCTATTTTAGAATTATTTACAGCGTGTTCAGCTTGTTTTCGTGCTGCAAATAATTTAGCGTTAAATTGAAAATTATTGAGATTTTGATTGTTTTTACCTATAAATACCTGTTTGATTTTAGGTTCTGTTTGAGAAGCTATTTTACCAAGTATTGAAGTGTCAATTGGCACATCTCGCCAGCCTAATACGGCTAAACCTTGTTGTGTGATTTTTTCTTCGAATATTTTAATACAAAAATCACATTGGTTGTAAGATTTTGGAAAGAATACCATACCTACGGCATATTCTTTAGGTTGTGGTAAGGCAAAGTTGCAGACGCGATTAAAAAAAGTATGAGGAATATCTATTAATATACCGGCTCCATCTCCTGTGCGGCCATCGGCACTTACCGCGCCGCGATGCTCTAATTTTATGAGTATTTCTAGAGCTTGGTGAATGATTTTATGAGATTTTTTACCTTTAAGATTACAAATAAATCCAGCACCACAATTGTCGTGTTCAAATTCCGGTAAATATAATCCTTGTGGTTTCATAAATTAAAATATATCTACAAAATTAAGAAAAACATTATAATATATTTAATATAATTACGAAAACGTTATCGTTAATATAATAAAAATAATGTATCACTATAAAATATGTAATATTATTAATTTAGCTTTTTAATATTAGGATTATGACAAATGATAGTCTATTAAAATAGTAATAGCCACTTTAGTTTAAAGTAAACTAAAGTGGCCATTTTTGATTATTTGTTTAATTTTTAGTGTTCGTTTAATCTAAAATCGGGGTAGGCAACCATACCGTGTTCGTGTATGTCAAGGCCTTCTAATTCTTCTTTTTCAGACACACGGAGTCCCATTGTTTTCTTAAGTATAAATAAAATTGCAAAAGCTGAAGTTGTGCAGAAAATAGCATAGACGGCCACGCCTGTAAATTGTATTAGTAATTGAGACCAGCCAGCCAAACTGCCAAATAAGCCAACAGCTAAAGTGCCCCAAATGCCACAAACCAAGTGAACTGCTATAGCACCAACAGGATCATCTAATTTTAATTTATCAATAAGGCTTACAGCAAATACAATTATAGTACCCGCTATTGCACCAATTATAATAGCATCGTTTGGACTCATTTTGTCAGCTCCTGCAGTAATGGCTACCAATCCTCCTAAAATACCATTCATAAACATGGTTAAATCGAGGTTTTTATATTTAATGTAGGATACTAAAAATGATATAACACCTCCAGATGCAGCGGCTAATGAGGTGGTTACTAATACTAATGAGGTTGATGCTGCGTCTGCAGATAAAACAGAACCGCCATTAAAACCAAACCAACCCAACCAAAGGATTAAAACGCCACCTAAAGCAAGCGGTAAATTATGACCAGGTATGGCACGCGCAACGCCATCTCTAAATTTTCCAATGCGAGGACCTAAAAGGCACACAGCTATAACAGCTGCCCAACCACCTACAGAGTGGACTAACGTAGAGCCGGCAAAATCGTAAAAACCGAGTTTGTCGAGAAAACCGCCGCCCCATTTCCA
>CAZGZH010000364.1:0-2351 GCA_964529645.1 uncultured Flavobacteriaceae bacterium | reverse complement strand
AAGGCGCTTTATAAATAGAGCGGCCATGTGTGCCAATTACTAAAGTTTTTGTCTTGTTTTGTACAACTAAATCGTGGACAGCTACTTTTGGTAAACCACCATCAAAAGCTTGCCAAGAACTCCCTTGATTAAAGCTCACATATACCCCTTTATCATTACCTAAATATAAAATTTGCTCATCTGTTGGATCTTCTTTTATAACGTTAACTGAAGAATTTGGTAAATTACTACTAATGTTTTTCCACGTTTTACCATAATCATCAGATATATAAACATAGGCTTTAAAATCATCATTACGATAATTGTTTAAAGTAACATACACACGTCCTTTTTTATGCAGTGAAGCGATTACGCGAGATACCCACATATTTTGCGGAAAGCTATCCGAAATTTTTGTCCAATTACCACCACCATCTTTAGTTAAATATACCAATCCGTCATCGCTACCGGTATAAATTAATCCAAATTGAGAAGGAGATTCAGAAATTGTAGTCAAAGTACCATAAGCCACATTTCCTTTTTTAGCGCCTTGCGTTAAATCGCCAGAAATAGCTACAAAATCGTCCCCTTTATTTAAAGATCGGTGTAATTTATTACTACCCAAATACAATATATCTTGATTGTGACTTGATAATTTTATAGGCGTTTGCCAATTAAATCGCAAAGGCACTTCTCCTAATTTGTGTTTGGGCTGAATGTATTTATTATCGCCTGTTTTGGTATTTACACGATAATAATTTCCAAACTGATAACCTGTATAAACCAGTTCGGCATGATTTCGTGTATCTACTTCTACCTGCATACCATCGCCACCCATAATACTTTTATAAGGATATTTTCCTGAACCTTGCCATCTTACAGAAGCTTTGTAGTTGCTTGGCCCTTTCCAAACACCATTATCTTGTAAGCCACCATACACATTAAAAGGCGTTTCGTTATCGACATTTACAGAGTAAAATTGACCTACGGCTGGGTCATTATTTTTAATCCAATGGGCACCATTATCATAAGAAATATTAACACCACCATCATTTCCTGCAATTAAATGACCACTTTTATGCGGATCTATCCATAAGGCATGGAAATCGCCGTGCATATTTCGAGCATCAATAGATTTAAATGTTTTGCCACCATCATTTGAAGTTAAGATTGGCACGCCATACATATAAATCTGATTTTTATTTTGTGGATCGACATGTATTTTGCCGAAATAATATCCGTAAGAATAATACACTCCGTCAATATAGCCTTTATGCGTCTTTTTCCAAGTTTTACCACCATCTATACTCTTGTAAATTTCTGCACCTATAACTGGCGTATCGAATAAAGCAGCATTGGCATTTTCGAGATATTTAGCTAAATCGGCTGGCACAATGGCCTTGTTTTTGGCCATTTTTTTTACTTTGCTCACCGAATATTCTTTAGGAAAGTGATTGTCTTTTAAATATTTGCCCAATTTTTTAACATCTAACTTTAAAAAAGCCTTTAAGTTCATCTCTTTAAAATCGGCTTTTGCCAAGCCTCCTTTTGAGTCTTTTTTATTATCTTTTTTACGATGTGCTTGATTATCGTGGATAGCATACAAGGTTGAATTGTCAAAAACAGCCAAACCTATTCTGCCAACACCCGCACCCGTTGGAAAGCCACTCTTGGCAGTTGATATTTTTGCCCAAGTGCTGCCTGCATCTGTACTTTTGTAAATACCAGACCCCACACCACTACCTTCAAAATGCCAAGCTTTGCGGTCTTTTTGCCAAGCCGAAGCATACATAATATTAAAATTATGCGGTGAAGCTACAACTTCAATCACACCTGCTTTATCGTTTATAAACAAGGTCTTTTGCCAATTTTTGCCCCCATCAGTAGTTTTGTACACACCTCTTGATTTGTTTGGTGTGTATAAATGTCCTACAACCCCTACAATTACTTCATTCTGATTTTTAGGGTTTATTAAAATACTACCGATATGATGCGAATGAGGTAAGCCCATGTTCTGCCATGTTTTACCATTGTCGGTGCTTTTTAACATACCAATACCTGCATAACTTGAGCGCGATGAATTGTTTTCGCCTGTGCCTACCCAAATGGTTTTTGATTGCCAATCTACAGCAACAGCACCCACATTTTGAGTGGAACTGTTATCTAAAACTGGTGTAAATGTTGTGCCATTATTATTTGTGTACCATAAACCACCCGAAGCATAAGCCACATAGAATTCAGTTGAATTGTTAGGATTTACAGCTAAATCTACAACACGGCCACTCATAATATTGGGACCAATATTGGTAAACGGAATATTTTTCACGACAGACTCTTGTGCTACTGCAAAAGTTACGGTTAGAATAGCTACA
>CAZGZH010000363.1:0-2352 GCA_964529645.1 uncultured Flavobacteriaceae bacterium | reverse complement strand
AGATTCATTTGGTATGCACAGTATTCACGGACGTGCACCAGCTATTGCTACAGGCGTTAAATTAGCCAATCCAGATTTGAGTGTTTGGGTTATTACTGGCGATGGCGATTCTTTAGCTATTGGTGGAAACCATTTTATACACATGCTAAGGCGTAACATCAATTTAAACGTGGTGTTATTTAATAATGAAATTTACGGATTGACAAAAGGACAATTTTCGCCAACATCATTAATCGGGCAAAAAACAAAATCATCGCCCTATGGCAATACACAACCACCTTTTCAACCAGGCGAATTAGCTATTGGTGCACGTGCTAGATTTTTTGCAAGAATAGGCGGAAATAATCCTAAAGATATGATGTCGTTATTTGTAGAAGCCGAAAAATTCAAAGGCACTTCATTAATAGAAGTCCTTCAGAATTGCGTGATATTTAACGACGGTTGCCATACAAACTATACCAATAAAAATGTAAAAGATGATCAACAAATTTTCTTAGAAGACGGTAAACCCATGCTTTTTGGTAAAGAAAAAAATAAAGGTTTAGTATTAAATGGTATTAAATTAGAAGTGGTTACTATTGGCGAAAATGGCATCACTCAAGAAGATATTTTAGTTCATGATGCCAAAGAGCAAGATGTAACTTTACATCAAATGCTCATACGTTCAAGATATCCTTTAGCAACGGGTATTATAAGAAGTGTAGAAGAACCTTCTTTTGAAGAACGCGAAGCAGAATTAACAGCTCAGGTTAAAGTAAATTCTCCATATTCTTGTGTAGATGACTTACTAAAAGCAGGAGAAACCTACGAGGTTAAATAGAAATAAAAAATTAAAAATATACCTGATATCCATCAGGTATATTTGTTTTATAAAAAAAGATATTTGTAGTCTAAAAAAATTAAAAACATGGGAACAGAAGCGATAATCATTTTTGTACTTTCTGGCATCGTATTGGTGGCTGGTGCAAATTTTCTGTCTAATCTAATTTCACATAAATCAGATAACGCAGCAAAAAGAGAACCATACGAATGTGGTATAGAAACCATTGGCCCTACTTGGGTTCAGTTTAAAGTGGGTTACTATTTGTTTGCTATATTATTTTTAATTTTCGACGTTGAGGTAGCCTTTTTGGTGCCTTGGGCAGTCGTTTTTAAAAGCGTTGGTACTGTAGCGCTTGTAGAAATACTGGTTTTCTTAATTATTTTAGGTCTAGGCTTATTATATGCCTATAAAAAACGCGCATTACAATGGGAGTAGAAAAAAAACGATTTTTAAATCAATCTGAAGCTGATGGTTTAAAACAAGTAACACCAGCAGATTTTCCAGGAAAAGTTATTCCAGGAGGAAACGGCGGTAATATTGTTGTTACAACGCTAGACAGTGTTATAAATTGGGGTCGCTCAAATTCTTTGTGGCCTTTATATTTTGGCACGAGTTGTTGTGCTATAGAAATGATGCAAACGGGTGCCGCTAAACACGATTTTTCACGATTTGGTTTTGAGGTAGCGCGCGCTTCTGCAAGACAAGCAGACCTTATTATTATAGCAGGGACAATTGTCAATAAGATGGGACCTGTTTTAAGAAGATTATACGATCAGATGCCAGAGCCTAAATACGTAATAGCCATGGGGGCTTGTGCCACATCTGGTGGGCCGTTTTATTACAATTCTTATTCGGTAATAAAAGGAGCAGACCATGTTATTCCGGTAGATGTTTATGTACCAGGCTGTCCGCCAAGGCCAGAAGCATTACTCGAAGGAATGATTATGTTACAAGAAAAAATTAAGAAAGAAAACATGAAGCACAAAGTCAATCCTATTGACGGATTTGACGAAGGACTTTAAATTATATAAGGTATGTCTAATCAAGAATTAAAAGATAAAATTACCGCGTTCGACTTAGGATTAGCATTTTCTGAAGAAGAATCGCAATATTTAACGTTGACTGTTCCAAAAGAAAACCTTCATTTTTTAATGAACAAGTTAAAATCGGATATCGATTTGTCATTCGATTATTTATTTTGTTTAACAGGTATGGATTGGGGTACAGAATTAGGTGTTAATTATCATTTAGAATCTACAACACACCGTCACATGTTAGTGGTGAAAGTTACGACTGATGATCGCGAAAATCCCATACTCGATAGTGTAGGCGATATTTGGCAAACGGCTTATTTCCACGAAATGGAAGTTTTCGATTTTTTCGGATTCAAATTCAATAATCATCCCAATTTAAAACGTTTGTTTTTAACGCCAGATTGGACGGGATATCCGTTGCGAAAAGACTATGTTGATGAAGCTAATATGATTGTTAAATAGTTGAAATTATGACAAATACAATTGAAGATAGAT
>CAZGZH010000362.1:0-2359 GCA_964529645.1 uncultured Flavobacteriaceae bacterium | reverse complement strand
CTTAAGATAGAATTTTCGTCTCTTAAATCGCGAGATGTAACAATCATACCTTCTTTCATATTTTCTGAATCGCCAGCAGATATTACCACTTTTTTACCATAAATAGCATCGTTTTCGGCTATAAAATCGTTTTTATGAACTAATTGATTTTCTAAGAATAAAGTATCACCTGTATCAATAATATTCACTTTTTGCATCATTTGTCTTACAACAACTTCAAAGTGTTTATCATTAATTTTCACTCCTTGTAATCTATAAACTTCTTGAATT
This sequence comes from uncultured Flavobacteriaceae bacterium, assembly GCA_964529645.1. Taxonomy (GTDB): domain Bacteria; phylum Bacteroidota; class Bacteroidia; order Flavobacteriales; family Flavobacteriaceae; genus CG1-02-35-72. Next base: position 2,089 of record CAZGZH010000362.1, on the reverse strand, counting down.
TCGTTTACCAAATATTCTTGAACTTTAGTGGGACCTTGTATATCTAAAATATCTTTAGGAGTTATAGAACCATCAGACAGAGACATACCTGCTTTAACATAATCGTTTTCTTGTACTAAGATTTGATTAGATAATTTTACGAGGTATTTTTTAATATCTCCCGTTTTAGATTCTACAATTATCTCGCGGTTACCACGTTTAATTTTACCAAAAGAAATAACACCATCAATAGCTGCAACTACAGCAGGGTTAGACGGGTTACGCGCTTCAAACAATTCTGTTACACGTGGTAAGCCACCTGTAATATCACCGGCTTTAGCAGATTTTCTAGGTATTTTAACCAATGTTTTACCCGCTTCAATCTTCTCGCCATCTTCAACCATTAAATGCGCCCCAACTGGTAAACTGTAAGAACGTAATGTAACGCCTTTATTGTCATTAATTAAAAGAGTTGGAATAACTTTTTTGCTCTTAGAATCTGAAATTACTTTTTCTTGGAAGCCAGTTTGCTCATCAATTTCAATTTGATAAGTTACACCTTGGTCAATATTTTCGAAAGCAATTTTACCTTTAAATTCAGAAACAATAACACCATTATAAGGATCCCATTGACAAATTATATCGCCTTTTTTAATAGATTTTTTACCTTTTACAAAAATTTCTGAACCATAAGGCAAGTTATTTGTACTTAATACAATTCCTCTTTTCTTATCGATTACTTTAATTTCTGAAGTTCGCGAAATAACTGTTTCTATTTTTTGTCCTTCGCTATTTTCGCCTTCAACAGTTCTTAAATCTTCAATTTCAATAGCACCATCAAATTTAGCAACTAATTTATTTTCTTCAGAAATATTACCTGCAATACCACCAACGTGGAAAGTACGTAATGTTAACTGTGTACCGGGTTCACCAATAGATTGTGCGGCAACAACACCAACAGCTTCTCCTCTTTGAACCATCTTACGTGTAGATAAATTGTATCCATAACATTTGGCACAAATACCTTTTTTAGCTTCACAGGTTAGGGCTGAACGCACCTCAATAGATTCTATGGGAGATTCTTCTATAGCATCGGCAATTTCATCAGTAATTATATCGCCAGAAGCGACCATTAATTCCTCATGATTTAAAGGATTGTAAACGTCGTGTAATGATACACGTCCTAAAATTCTTTCAGCTAAAGATTCTACTACTTCATCATTTTTCTTAAGAGGACTTATTTCTAAACCACGTAAAGTACCACAGTCCTCAATGTTTACAATGACATCTTGAGAAACATCGACCAAACGACGTGTTAAATAACCCGCATCCGCTGTTTTTAGCGCCGTATCGGCAAGACCTTTACGTGCCCCGTGAGTAGAAATAAAATATTCTAAAATTGATAAGCCTTCTTTAAAGTTTGATAAAATTGGATTTTCAATAATTTCACCACCACCAGAAGTTGATTTTTTAGGTTTCGCCATCAGACCACGCATACCTGTTAACTGACGTATTTGTTCTTTAGAACCACGGGCTCCAGAATCAAGCATCATATAAACAGAGTTAAATCCTTGTTTATCTTCGCTAATACGTTTCATAGCCAATTCGGTCAAACGTACATTTGTCGACGTCCAAACGTCAATTATTTGGTTATACCTTTCATTATTGGTTAACATACCCATATTGTAGTTAGCCATAATAGTTTCTACCTGTTTATTAGAAGAAGTAATCATAGCTTCTTTTTCTTTAGGGATAATAATATCGCCTAAACTAAAAGATAAACCACCTTTAAAGGCGTAGTAATAACCCATATTTTTAATGGCATCTAAAAACTGTCCCGTTGTTGGCACATCGGTAAGTTTTAAAACTTTTCCAATAATACCCCTTAGAGATTTTTTAGTCAATACTTCATTTATATAACCTACTTTTTCTGGTACTACTTCGTTAAACAATACACGTCCAACAGTCGTTTTAATAAGTTTGGTTACCAAGTTACCTTTTTCGTCTAAATCTTTTGTTCTAACTGTAATAGCTGCATTTAAAACAACAGCTTTTTCATTAAAAGCAATAGTAACTTCTTCTGGAGAATAGAAAGTTAATCCTTCACCTT
>CAZGZH010000361.1:0-2385 GCA_964529645.1 uncultured Flavobacteriaceae bacterium | reverse complement strand
TCATACAGAAGATTTAAGTCAGCTTTAACAACCTTTTTGCGCTTTTAATTTTGAAAGTCACAACGCGCTAAACGATAATTTTAAGGGTTTGATTGTATTCGATTTGTCAAGTACTTCGTTTAAAAACCTCATTCAAAATTTAGAAAAGTACAAACATCCACAGCGGTGGTTTAGGATTTTATTACCAAAATCTAAACTGTTAATTGGTAGTGACTCTGCCAATGATAGCGGTGAGGTCGTTTTATTAAATTGATTTGTCAATTTTAATCCGTGCATCAACAGCAATAATTTTGTCGTTGTTACCAATAAGCGGATTGATATCTAACTCAGATATTTCGGGTGCTATAGTTACTAACTGAGATATTTTACTTACAAATTTGGCAAAAAGTTCTGTGTCTACACCTTCTTGTCCTCTATAGCCTTTTAATAACGGATAGGCTTTTAATTTTTTAATCATGCTCAAAGCTTCAGTTTCGTCAAATGGGGCTAAAGCCGATTGGTAATCATTTAAAATTTCTACAAAAACACCACCAAACCCACATAAAAGCAAATGGCCAAAATTGGCTTCTTTTTTAGCTCCTATAAAGAGTTCAATACCTTTAACCATAGGCTGTAATAAGACACCTTCGGCTCCTTTAATTTGGGTGAGTTTTTCGAAATTATCAAATAGGTCGGTCATAGAATTGACGTTTAGAATAACCCCTTTTACGTCTGTTTTATGGACAGGACCTACAATTTTCATAACCAGTGGAAACTCAATGCGATTTGTTGCTTTTAGAAGTTCTAATTTTGTTAAAACAACCAATTCTCTATTTGTAGTAATGTCTGATAATTCTAAAAGAAGCTTTACACTCTTACTGTCTAAATAACCATTGTGGGCATTGTCTATAACTTTTCTAATTTCTTTTAGCTTAATTTTGTTTCTACTAAAATCAGATTCTACAGGTTTTGCCGTGTTGAATACCTTTGCCAAGGCTTTACCAAATAAAACTTCGTCATTAAACACCACATGTCCTTTTTTAATAAAACTGCTTATTTCATTTTTGACATTTACAACAGAAGGAAAAATGGGAAATATAGGTTTTCTTGAATCTTTTAAATGTTTGTCAATTACGTTATAAGCGTCATAGACATTGGTTAAACCCGGGCTGCCAAAAATAACGGCAATGGCGTCTATATTTTCAAAGCGGGTTTCGCAGGCATTTAATATATCGTCGAGTTGTTCTGCAGTTCCGGTAGCTAAAAAATCAATAGGATTGCTTACAGAAGAACCATTGTAGAGCTTTTCTAAAAGTATTTTAGCGGTATCCCCCTCAATTTTAGGGATGTTTAACCCGTTTTTAGAAAGCACATCTGTCAGCATAACTGCCGGTCCGCCTGCGTGCGTTACTATCGCAATATTTTTTCCGTTTAAAGCGGGATAAGTCAAGACGCCTGCCACTTGAATCAGCTCGTTTCTGCCATAACAACGTATAATACCTGCTTTTTTAAACAGAGCATCAACGGCCATGTCAGAATTGGCCATGGCACCAGTATGCGACGTAGCAGCCCGACTTCCTGCGTTTGTACTGCCTGCCTTTATAGCGGCAATTTTACAACCCTTTTTTATAAGTGATTTGGCGTGTTTTAAAAGTTTTTTGGGTGTTTTGATATTCTCTATATAGAGCAATTTAATTTTAGAATCTTTTGCGGCATCATAGGTTATATCCATATGTTCAAGGATATTCTCAACACCTATTTGAGCGCTGTTACCAACTGTGTAAATACTCGAAAAAGGCAAACCTATTTGCATAGCAGCTTCAATAATAAAAACGGCTGTAGCCCCAGAACCTGATATAAAATCGACACCATTTTTATCTAATTTAGGAATGGGTTTTGTAAAAACACCTGTATAATTGTTATTTATAAGGCCAATATTGTTGGGTCCTAAAAGTGTGCCACCCACAGCGTTTATAACTTTTACTATTTCTGATTCAATTTTAGCCCCTTCTGTGTCTTTTTCTGAAAAACCAGCTGAAAAAATTATAAAAGCTTTGGTGTTTTTAGTATTTGCCATCACTTTTACGGTCTCTAAAGTGTACTTTGCCGCGATGGCTATTATAGCCAAATCTACGTTTGGCAATTCTGTAACATTATTTACACAATTAAGACCTTGAATGGTTTTACTCTTAGGATTGACAACAAAAATATCGCCTGTAAACTTATGTGTTAAAAGGTTGCTTAAAACGCTACCACCCGGACTCTCTAGATTATCTGAACCTCCTACAACGGCTATACTTTTAGGATTTATTAAACTTTGGTGTAACATAAAATTACAATTAAATATACCTATCAAAGTAAAGAAAATAATAACTTACTAATTATGATATATATCAAACTCTTGCT
>CAZGZH010000360.1:0-2398 GCA_964529645.1 uncultured Flavobacteriaceae bacterium | reverse complement strand
AGATGGTATGACCGAAACCATACATTTAAGAAAATAATAGTCAAGTATTTATATAAAAAAGAGCGCCAATGGCGCTCTTTTTTATTTTCTAATAGGATTGTTCTGAATGAGATCAATGTATAAATTGACTTGCTTTTTGAGTTCTTTTCGCTCAAAAATCGAGTCGAGGAAACCGTGTTCTAAAACAAACTCAGATCGCTGAAACCCTTCTGGTAAATCTTTACCTGTGGTATCTTTAACAACACGTGGCCCTGCAAAAGCAATTAAAGCATTGGGTTCGGCTATATTAATATCGCCTAACATAGCAAAAGAGGCCGTTGTACCGCCCGTTGTAGGATCAGTACAAAGAGAAATATAGGGAATTTTAGCTTCAGATAATTGTGCCAACTTAGCTGAGGTTTTAACCAATTGCATTAAAGAGAGCGACGCTTCCATCATACGGGCACCGCCCGATTTAGAAATCATTAAAAAGGGTATTTTGTGTTCAATACTATAAGTTATAGCTCTGGATATTTTTTCGCCTACAACACTTCCCATAGACCCCCCAATAAAACTAAAATCCATGGCGGCAACTACCAAATCTTTACCTAAAGATTTACCCACCGCTGTTCTAACAGCATCTTTTAATTTAGTTTTAGACTGAGCGTCCTTTAAACGGTCTGTATATTTTTTAGTATCAGAAAATTTAAGGGGATCTTTAGAAGTCAGTTTAGCATTTAATTCTTTGTATTTATTATCGTCAAAGAATAGTTGGAAATATTCATTACTCCCAATTTTTACATGATAGCCGTCTTCTCGACATACCCATAGGTTTTCTGTTAGTTCGTCAGAATCTACTACTTTTCCACTAGGCGTTTTATACCATAATCCTTTAGGGATATCTTTTTTCTTTTCGGTAGGTGTTTGTATACCTTTATCTTTTCTCTTAAACCATGTTGTCATAGTCTTTAGTTTTAGGTTGGGGTTTGAGGGGCGAAATTTAGTAAATTATAAAGTATTTACATTATTTAAATCTTCAAAAGCTTGTTTTAAACGTGTTTTTAAAGTGGCTTCCCCTTTTCTTAACCATACGCGAGGGTCATAATATTTTTTGTTTGGTGCGTCTGCAGCAGAGGGATTGCCTATTTGACTTTGCAAATAAGCACTATTTTCTGCCATATAATCTCTAATACCAGTCATAAAACCATATTGTAAATCGGTATCTATATTCATTTTAACAACACCATAAGAAATAGCTTCTTTAATATGTTCTGCAGAAGAACCAGAGCCACCGTGGAATACAAAATTAACCGGATTGTTGCCTGTATTGTATTTCTTTTGGATGTAATCTTGTGAATTTCTCAATATTTTAGGCGTCAATTTTACATTACCGGGTTTGTAAACACCATGTACGTTACCAAAGGAAGCGGCTATTGTAAATCTATCACTCACTTTTTTAAGTTCTTCGTAAGCATAAGCAACTTCTTCAGGTTGTGTGTAAAGTTTAGAGACATCAACATCAGAATTATCTACACCATCTTCTTCGCCACCAGTAATACCTAATTCTATTTCTAAGGTCATACCCATTTTACTCATACGTTTTAGGTAACGTTTAGAAATGTCAATATTTTCTTCTAAGGCTTCTTCAGAAAAATCCAGCATATGCGAACTAAATAATGGCACACCATGGGCTTTAAAATAAGCCTCTCCTGCATCTAACAAACCATCAATCCAAGGCAATAATTTTTTGGCACAATGATCTGTGTGTAAAATAACGGGAATTTCGTAAGCTTTTGCCATTAAATGGATGTGTTTAGCACCAGCAATACCACCTACAATGGCTGCTTTTTGATTGTCGTTAGACAAACCTTTTCCAGCATTAAAGTAAGCACCGCCATTAGAAAATTGTACAATAACAGGAGCATTGAGTTCTTTAGCTGTTTCTAATACGGTATTAATGGTATTAGAACCAGTAACATTAGCGGCTGGTAATGCAAAATTTTTAGCCTTTGCTAATTTAAAAATATCTTGAACGGTATCGCCAGTTGCAACGCCAAATGGAATTGTCATAATTGTTAGGTTTAAAATTGAATGACAAAATTACTAAAAAAAAGCCCTTAGAAAGGATAATTTATTCCAATATTATAAACGGCATTAGCAAAATTAAAATTGCCAAACCATTTTTGCTGATTAATTAAATAGGGTTCGTAGGTTTTAAGGCCAATATCAAACCTAAAAACCAAAAAGTTAAAATCGTAACGCACACCAAAACCAGTGCCAACAGCAATATCTTTAAAAGAATTAAAGCCTTTAAATTTTGTATTTTCTTCTACAAAGGTATTGTTTGTGATGTTCCAAATGTTTCCAGCATCAATAAATAGCGCCCCTTTAAAGCTGTTGAGTATTTTAAAACGATACT
>CAZGZH010000359.1:0-2401 GCA_964529645.1 uncultured Flavobacteriaceae bacterium | reverse complement strand
CATATAAAAGAAATACATTTAGGCGGCGGTACACCTACATTTTTTGCACCAAAAAATTTAGAACAACTGATTAATGGTATTTTAAAAACAGCCGAAAAAGCAGAAGGTTTCAGTTTTAGTTTTGAAGGACACCCCAATAATTCATCAAAAGAACATTTACAAACCCTATACGATTTGGGTTTTAAACGCAGCAGCTTTGGTGTTCAAGATTACGACCCAGTGGTGCAAAAAGCCATTCACCGTATCCAACCTTTTGAAAAAGTAAAAGAAGTAACCGATAATTGTCGCGAAATTGGTTACGAATCTGTGAGTCACGATTTGGTTTTTGGCTTGCCTTTTCAAACAGAAGAGAGCATCCGTAATACCATAAAACACACCATCGAACTCAAGCCCGATAGGTTGGCTTATTACAGTTATGCACACGTCCCTTGGATAAAAGGGGTTGGGCAACGTGGATTCGACGAAAGTGATTTACCCAAAGACGACGAAAAACGTCATTTATACGAATTGGGTAAACAACTCTTTTTTGAAGCCGGTTATGTAGAAGTTGGGATGGATCATTTTGCCCTGCCAAGCGATACTTTATTTGAAGCGATGAAAAACAAAACTTTACATCGTAATTTTATGGGCTATAGTGCTGGAAAGACAAAATTGATGGTCGGTTTAGGGATGTCGGCTATTAGCGATTCTTGGTATGCTTTTGCACAAAACGAAAAGACTATTGAAGACTATACGGCCCGCGTAAACGAAAATAAATTACCCATTTTTAGAGGTCATTTACTCACTAAAACCGATTTAATTATCCGCAAACACATTTTAAATTTAATGTGTAATCTAGAAACAAAATGGAATCTAGGCTTATCTTTAAACGAAAAAGAAGAAATAATTGAAAGACTTAAAGAAATAGTGGCCGATGATTTAATTGAAATAACCGATGATAAAATTGTAGTTAAAGAAGAGGGACGTATGTTTATAAGAAATATTGCTATGGCTTTTGATTTACGTCTTATAGAAAATAAACCAGATACCAGAATTTTCTCAATGACAATTTGATAATAATACCAACCTTAAGTCTGTAAAATATTTAATATTTATAGCACTACCTTTGTTTGTTTGCGAATATGCTATTTTTAGCAGAGTTATAAATAAAAGTTAAATTTATTTATAAATTACATTTTTTTGTAACTTCGCATCCTATAATTTAGACAATAATATGGCCAAATTTGAATTGAAATTACCTAAAATGGGTGAAAGTGTTGCCGAAGCTACACTGACTTCTTGGTTAAAAGAAGTAGGAGATAGGGTTGAATTGGACGAGCCTGTGGTAGAAATAGCGACAGATAAGGTAGATAGTGAAATTCCAAGTGAGGTAGAAGGTGTTTTAGTCGAAAAGCTTTTTGATGTGGATGCCGTTATAAAAGTCGGTCAAATAATAGCCATTATAGAAACTTCTGTTGCAGATAAAACTGAGGCTGTTTTAGGAGACGACGATATTATTCGTGCTTCGGATGCGGCCATGGTAGAAACAGGTGACGCACCTGATGAGGTGACAACTATAGAAAAATCGACACAACTTATAGAAGAAATGGTGGTTGAAATGGTAGATGATTTTGGTGCTCCCACAGAAACTTCCTCCGATAAATTTTATTCACCTTTGGTTAAAAATATCGCCAAACAGGAAGGCGTATCTTTCAATGAACTCGATAAACTCAAAGGCACCGGTAAAGAAGGACGCGTGACTAAAAATGATATTTTGGCTTATGTAGAAACACGTCCTAAAAATGGCGCTTCTCAAAAAGTAGAAACAGCCCCAAAAACAGTTATACAAGAGCCACAAGTACAAACGGTTAGTCCTACTCCTACAAGAGCCCAAGATGAGGTGGTAGAAATGACCCGTATGGGCAAACTCATTGCCAAGCATATGGTAGCATCTGTTCAAACAGCGGCGCATGTGCAATCGTTTATTGAGCTTGATGTCACAAATATTGTAAAATGGCGCACTAAAGTAAAAGAGGCATTTTTAAAACGCGAAGGCGAAAAAATAACCTTTACACCTATTTTTATGCAAGCCATAGCAACGGCTTTAAAAGAGCATTCTATGCTCAATATTTCTGTTGACGGCGATAAAATCATCAAACATAAAAATATCAATTTAGGCATGGCAACGGCCTTAGCCGATGGTAATCTTATAGTGCCTGTTATTAAAAATGCCGACCAGCTCAATTTGGTGGGTATGACTAAGGCGGTTAATAATTTAGCTTTAAAAGCCAGAACAAATGCCTTAAAACCAGATGATATTCAAGGTGGCACTTACACCGTTACCAATGTAGGTAGTTTTGGTAGTGTTTTTGGCACGCCTATTATTAACCAACCTCAAGTGGGCATTTTAGCCTTAGGGGCT
>CAZGZH010000358.1:0-2407 GCA_964529645.1 uncultured Flavobacteriaceae bacterium | reverse complement strand
CTGTTGTTCTCTTTCACAATTTTAATGAGTTGCAACGATAAAAAACCACAAACAAAACCCAAAGTACCTGTAAAAGTAGCTCCTAAAAAAGTTGACACGCATAAAGCCGATTCTATCGCCGCTGTAAAAGCTTTTAAAGCTCAAAAAGCGGCTCAAAAAAAGGCCGTTTACAAAAATCCTTATCATCTAATAATTGGTAGTTATGCCGATACTACTATTGCCAAAGTAGCCTTTGATAAAGTCAAGAAATTAGGTTTTAAGCCTTATTACGTATCCCGTTATAACGGAAAATATACAGCTGTATCCATTAAATCATTCCCAGATATCCACCAAGCTTACAATAAATTGTATGAATTTCAAGACGATTATGGTTATGAAGAAGCTTGGATTTTATTTCAAGAAAATAAATAAAAGGTTCTCTTTTGCCAACTAAATAAGAGTTTGTACTTTTGGCAAAACCTAAACGAAATGTCACAAACCAAATACGTTTTTGTAACCGGAGGCGTAACTTCATCACTTGGTAAAGGTATCATTGCGGCTTCTTTGGCTAAATTATTGCAAGAAAGAGGCCTTAAAGTTACCATTCAAAAGCTTGACCCTTACATAAATATAGACCCAGGTACATTGAATCCGTATGAGCACGGCGAGTGTTATGTAACAGATGATGGGGCTGAAACCGATTTAGATTTAGGGCATTACGAACGCTTTTTAAACAAGGCCACTTCGCAAGCCAATAACGTAACAACAGGCCGCATTTATCAATCTGTAATAGATAAAGAACGCCGTGGCGATTATTTAGGCAAAACCGTTCAGGTTATTCCGCATATTACTGACGAGATTAAACGCCGTATTCAAATTCTTGGCAAAACGGGGAACTTTGATATTGTTATTACAGAAATTGGGGGTACCGTTGGCGATATTGAATCGCTACCTTATGTAGAAGCTGTGCGGCAAATACAATGGGAAATGGGTCGTAAAAACGCCCTTGTTATCCATCTTACGTTGGTTCCCTATTTGGCTGCAGCAGGAGAATTAAAAACAAAACCCACACAACACTCTGTTAAAATGCTTATGCAAAGCGGTGTGAGTCCTAATATTTTGGTCTGCCGTTCTGAACGGCCTTTAACGGAAGGTATTAAACATAAATTAGCGTTATTTTGCAATGTTCACGAAGACGAAGTAATTGAATCGCTTGACGCGGAAACTATTTACGACGTTCCTAATATGATGCTTAAAGAAGGTTTGGATGTTGTGGTACTTAAAAAATTACACCTTCCTGTAAATGACACTCCAGCCCTTGTTAAATGGAATAATTTTTTAGACAAATTTAAAAATCCAAAAAGCGAAATTACCGTGGCGCTTGTAGGTAAATATGTAGAATTACACGACGCTTATAAATCTATATCTGAAGCTTTTATTCATGCGGGCGCAACCAACGAAGTTAAAGTCAATATAAAATGGGTACACTCAGAAAAATTGACAGTTAAAAACGTGACCAAAAAATTGGCAGGAATTGATGGCTTACTTGTGGCACCTGGATTTGGCGAACGCGGTATTGAAGGTAAAATTGAAGCTGTAAAATATGTTCGCGAAAACAATATTCCGTTTTTTGGCATTTGTTTAGGCATGCAAATGGCCGTTATTGAATATGCGCGCAATATTTTAGGTTTAGCCGATGCCAATTCTACCGAAATGGATGCGGTTAAAACCACACATCCTGTAATTGATTTGATGGAAAGTCAGAAAAATATTACTCAAAAAGGAGGCACTATGCGTTTGGGCGCTTGGGATTGCAAAATTGACAAAAATTCAAAAGTACATGACGCTTATAAAACAACTTTAATTTCTGAACGCCACCGTCATCGTTATGAATTTAATGACACATATCTAAAAGCTATTAATGACGCTGGTATGAAAACCACTGGGGTCAATCCCAAAACAGGTTTGGTAGAAATAATTGAATTACCCAATCATCCTTGGTTTGTAGGGGTGCAATACCATCCTGAATATAAGAGCACCGTACTTAATCCACATCCGCTTTTTGTAGCTTTTGTAAAGGCTTGTTTGGAGAATAAATAGTAATAAAGTTTTTTTTAAGCAAAATGTAAAGACTTTGCTAGCGAAGAATAAATAAATATGGCTCGCGTGTATCAAAGGCGTGCTAGCTTTACAAATTTAGTTTTATTATAATCCTACCCCTTCAAGAGTTTTGAACTCTTGGAGGGGTTAGTTAAAATATTTTACCTTTTAAACCTTTACCCAAATCTACAATTTCCCAAAAAGTATCAGCGTCATTGGGCACTGTTATATTTTGAGATTGCTGTAAACCTAAAATGTAATTTTCAATATCATTTTTTCTAAAAGTCGTTTTATAATCAGGTCTTAAATCAGGATTATTAGCGTAGCA
>CAZGZH010000357.1:0-2412 GCA_964529645.1 uncultured Flavobacteriaceae bacterium | reverse complement strand
TGATAAAAAGTTCAAAGAGTTAGGAGGACAGTTTGATGTTGAAATGCCTAATGTAGGTCATTTTGATAGGTTTGAAGCCCGTCTGAAAGGCGTAGAGAAGAAGAAATTCAACCTTTGGAAACCCTTGGCTATTGCAGCAAGTTTATTATTACTAATTAGTTTTGCATGGCCTTATTTAAAAGCTGAAAATACGATAGACCTAAAAGATGTTTCGCCACAAATGCAAGAAACACAGTCGTATTTTGTGTCTGTAATAGATCAAGAATTAAAAGAAATTGGCAACTTAGAAACGCCCAAAAACAAAAAAATTATAGATGACGCCCTTTTTCAAATTAAAAAATTAGAAAGTGATTATAAAAAATTGACAATTCAGCTAAAAGAAAGCAATGAGGATAAGCGTATTATTTATGCTATGATAGATAACTATCAAAAACGTATAGAAATATTAAAATCGGTTTTAACACAAATACATGCAATAAAACAATCTAAATACAATACACATGAAAACACACTTATTTAAAATAATTTTTCTATTGACAATTTTGCCATTTTTTGGATTTTCGACAGACTATCCTAAAGGGAAATATGAAAAATCTACTACCTTAAAAAAAGAATTTAAAGTTAATGCAGATGCCCTGCTTAAAATTAAAAATAAATATGGTAATGTAGATATCGCCTCTTGGAATAAAAATGTCATTTCTATAGAAGTAGTGATAACTGTTAACGGTTCAAATGAAGAATCTGTAGAGAAAAAGCTCAAAGATATTTATGTTGAATTCGATGCTAATTCTAGTGAGGTTTCTGCCAAAACGGTTATAGAAAGATCTTCTAGAAGTTGGTCGTGGTGGGGACGTAATAAACGGCTAAATTATAAGATAAATTATACAGTTAAGATGCCTATAACTAATAGTTTAGATTTAACAAACGATTATGGTGCAATTAGTTTAGATAAACTTGAAGGCGAAGCCACTATTAATTGTGATTATGGTCGCTTTGATATAGGTGCATTGAAAAATGCAAATAATAAAATTAATGCCGATTATGTGTCATCATCAACCATCGATTTTATTAACGGTGCCCATATTAATACAGATTATTCTAAAATAAGTATTGATAAAGCGAATAAAATAGACTTGAAAGCCGATTACACAACGGTACAATTTGGCTCTGTTAGTAACTTAAATTATAATTGCGATTATGGCAGTTTAAAAGCAGACAATATCGGTTCTGTTGTAGGAAATGGTGATTATATAAGTATTAAAATTGGCACCTTATCTAAATTATTAGATATAAAAGCCGATTATGGTTCTTTAAAAGTTGATAAAATATTAAAAGGATTTACCGCTTTAAAAGTAAATACAGATTATACTTCAGGTATGCGTTTTGGCTTTGAAAAAGGCAGTGCCTTCGATTTTATTATAAAAATGCAATATGCCCGTTTTAAATATGACGATATGACTTTAGATTTCCATAAAAAAATAGTGAAATCAACATCAAAATACTATGAAGGGTTTTATGGTAAATCCAATAGTGGTAACACAGTAAATATTAACGTAGAGTACGGAAGTGTCTCTTTTTATAACAACTAAAATTTTAATAAAATGAAAAAAATAGTAGCATTATTGGTATTTGTTTGCTTAACAGCAACAACAGTTGAAGCCCAATGGTTTCACAAACGCATAAGAGGAAATGGTAATTTAACAGAAGTTACACGTAACGTCTCCAATTACGATGGTGTAAACGTTGGGGGCTCTTTTGATGTGAAATTGGTATCGGGTAAAGAAGGTAAAATAACTATCAAAGCCGAAGAAAACTTGATTCCTTATCTTATTACAGAAGTAAAAAACAACCAGTTAAAAGTAAAATGGCAAAAGGGAATCAGTATAAATTCTCATAAGCGCATCATTGTTAAGGTGCCTATTAAAGAAATTTCTAAATTGTCTTTAGCAGGCTCTGGCGATGTTTATACAGAGAATTGTGTCATTGATACAGATAATTTAAAAGTGTCATTAGCGGGGTCGGGAGACATAAAAGTCGCTGTAAAAACAGTAAGTATATCATCTAATATTGCAGGCTCTGGCGATATTAGTTTAAAAGGTTCAACCAATAGTTTTAAAGCATCAATTGCAGGTTCGGGAGATATTCATGCTTTTGACATGAAAGCTAAAACGTCATCTTTAAAAATAGCAGGTTCTGGCGGTATAAGAACGAGTACTTCAGAGATGCTTAAAGTGAGTATAGCGGGCTCTGGCGATGTTTATTATAAAGGGAATCCTAAAGAAGATGCTCGTATAGCAGGGTCGGGTAGTTTGCGTTCTAAAAATGATTAAAAATCAAGTTATTAAATAAATTTAAAGCCATGATTTATCGTGGCTTTTTTTATGTTTTTACAGTAAATTGTTAAATAAATAT
>CAZGZH010000356.1:0-2427 GCA_964529645.1 uncultured Flavobacteriaceae bacterium | reverse complement strand
GGTGCCGACCTACTTAACAAAGGAGGCTTGTTTTTTTCGAGACGTATTGGTAAAAGACCTATAAACTTTGGTAGTGCTTTTGACAACTTAGCATCAAATGAAAATATAATTGAAAATCCTGATGTGGCTAAATTAATTACAGCTGTAAAAGTTTCTGGTCGTACAAAAAATGGTTTAGGTATAGCCGTATTAGATGCCATTACTGATAAAACAGAAGCCATTATAAAAAATGACGATACTGGTAATATAAGAAAAGTGACTACAGAACCCCTTGCCAATTACAATATTTTGGTACTCGATCAAGAATTTAATAAAAATTCATCTGTATCCTTAATTAATACGCATGTTTCTAGAAGTAACCATTTTAGACGTGCCAATTCAACAGCTTTTCTGTTTAATTTAGCCAACAAAGCCAATTCAAAAAAGTTAAGCGGTTCTGCAAAACTCAGCAATGTTAAAGATCCTGATATTGGTGCTACAAACGGCTTTTCAAGTAATATCTCTTTTAATAAAACAAAGGGGAAATTCCGTTACGGAATTAGCAACAGTATAGCCGATGATAAATACGATATTAATGACTTAGGTTTCCAAAGACGTAACAATTATAACTCCTTTTTTGGTAATATTTCTTACCGTATATTTAAGCCCACCAAACATTTTAATTCATATAGCCTCAATTTTAGAGCGGGTATGTTTAGACGCTATAACCCAAGTGTTTATACAGGTAATTTTTTAAATTTTAACTTTTTTGCTACAACGCTTAAACAATTCTCTTTTGGCGGAAATATCAATGCTAGAATAGGCACAGGAAAAGATTTTTATGAACCAAGAAATGATGTCGATTATATTGTCACTACGGCTAGGATAGGTTTTTCAACATTTGTGTCTTCAGATTTTAGAAAAAAGTTTGCTTATAATGCCTCCTTGAGTTACAACCGTCATTATGGCGAAAAAGACAATGGCTACTCAATAGGTTTCACGCCTATTTACAGGGCAAACGATAGGTTTTTTATCAGTTATTCATTAAACTATGATATTACTTTTGACGAACGCGGTTATATCACAACTTTAGATAATGGCGACATTATTTTTGGGTTTAGAAATATAAAATCGATTTTAAACTCTATTAGTGGTAAATATAATTTTAACGATTTAACATCGTTAACATTGGCTTTTAGATATAATTGGACGCCTGTAGCCTATAAAAACAATTACGTTAAATTAAATGATAAAGGTTTGCTTGTACCGAGTACTTACACGGCTAATAACGATGTGAATTTTAATTCGTGGAATCTAGATTTACGTTATTTATGGCGTTTTTCAAGAGGTAGCGAATTGTCTATTCTATATCGCAATGCTATCTTTAATGCCGATGACCAATCGCGGTTATCATTTTTAGATAATTTAAACAATCTGTTTGAACAACCTTTGCAACAAAATTTATCAATTAAGTTGGTATATTATTTAGATTTTAACAAAGTTAAAACTTGGTTGTAAACTTTTTTAAATTACACTACCTTCACAACTTTATTTTAAACGATGATTGTAGCAAAAAATATCCATAAAACTTTTGACGACTTACAAGTTTTAAAAGGGATTGATTTACACATAAAGAAAAAAGAAATTGTGGCTATTGTAGGCCCTTCTGGTGCTGGCAAGACAACCTTATTACAAATTTTAGGCACTTTAGACAAAGCCAATGATGGTGCTTTTATACAGATAAACGGTCAAGAAGTTCTCAAATTAAAAGATAAAAAATTAGCCCACTTTAGAAACACACACATAGGTTTTATATTCCAATTTCACCAACTCCTCCCCGAGTTTACAGCGCTAGAAAATGTGTGTATCCCCGGTTTTATAGCTAATAAACCCAAAAGTGACGTTATAAAAAATGCCAAAAAAATTTTAGCGTACTTAAAATTATCAGATCGGCTAAACCATCATCCAAATGAATTGTCTGGTGGCGAACAACAACGTGTTGCTGTAGCGCGTGCGCTTATAAATAAACCCAGCGTTATTTTTGCCGATGAACCTACAGGCAATCTCGATTCTGCTTCTGCCGATAGCCTTCACAACTTAATTTTTGACTTACGCGATAAATTTGGACACACTTTTGTCATTGTGACACACAATACCGAATTGGCAAAAATGGCAGACAGAACACTAAAAATGAAAGACGGTAATATTTTGTGAGAATGAGTTTAGGAATACTAAGTGCCATGCCCCAAGAAATAAATAAGGTACTACAAGCTATGAAGCAAGTAGAACAATCAACTTATGGGGGACGGACATTTTATAAAGGAAACTTGTTTAACAAACCAGTTGTATTGGCTTTTTCTAATTGGGGGAAAGTCGCCGCTGCTACAACTGCGACACAACTTATCACGTCATTTAATGTCGGAACGCTAATTTTTACGGGTGTTGCGG
>CAZGZH010000355.1:0-2434 GCA_964529645.1 uncultured Flavobacteriaceae bacterium | reverse complement strand
GCTAAACATTACAAAGTCTAGGTTCTTGGCTCTAAAGCGTCTAGGTTCTATTTTTAACCGCAAAGGACGCACAGATTTACGCTAGGGGCGCTAAGAAGTACTGAATACTAACACTGTCCACTGTAAACTCTGACTTTGACGCTGACGCGGGCTTTTAAAATTGCTATTTGTTTTTTGAGATCCATCGACTCCGCTCCTTTAGATTTGTTTTCTTAAATAATGTATCTATTTAAGAAAGAGAAAGGAGGTAAAGTAAACTAAAAATATTTTAGTCTAGGTCTAATAATATTTTTATATTTTCTTTTACCAATTCAATTAAATTTGTTGGTAAATTACCGATTTTCTTAATCAATCTTTTATTATCAATTGCACGAAGTTGGTCAATCATAACATCACAATCTTGAAGTAAATTACCCACACCTCTTTTTAGATGAACACGTAAAATTTCAGCGGTCTTTTTAACGTTTGTTGTTAATGGGCAGACAATGGTTGAAGGGTGTGGAATTTTATTTAGCAGGTTTGTCTGGATAATTAAAACTGGTCTTGTTTTACCTGGTTCTGTGCCAATTTGAGGATTTAAATCGGCAATCCAAATCTCGAATTGTTTAGTCTGCATAATCTAAATTTTCGAATTCTTTTAACACCTCTAAGGAATCTAGTTTTACCAAATCTGATTCTTTCTTTAAGCTTCTTTCTAAAAGTATTCTCCTCTGAAGTTTATTATAAAAGGCAAGTGCCTCATTTATATACCTATTTCGCGGTTTTTTAATTCTTGATAGTATTTTTTCTGTTTCTCCAAAAACAGAATTGTCTAATTTTAAAGATATATTTTTCATTGCATAAATATTTAAAGCTCAAAAGTATATAATAATAGTATATTAAACAAGTATATTATTTTTTTTACGTTATTTGTTAAAAGTTGGGTTTTGTAATTTTTTTATTTGAGATTTAGGATTTAGAAAAGGCTATTCCACAAAGCGGCACAAAGAATTACGAAGCGTCACAAAGTTTAACCGCAAAGGGCACCATGAATGCTGACTTTGACTATGACGATGACGCAGGCTTTTACGCGTTTTAGGTTTTAAGTTTTGAGTTTTAGGTTTTTGATGCTAAACATTACAAAGTCTAGATTCTATTTTTAACCGCAAAGGATACTGCTTACTGCTAACCCGCCCCTAAACAGGTTCGGGCAGGCTGCCACTGAACACTTTTATTTGTTATTTGTTGAAGTGTTAATCGTTTTTTGGAATTTGTTATTTGAAACTTCAAAGTCGGGGACTTAGAAGAGCGGGTATCCGCCATTTTATCATACATTTTTCAACTCACTGATAGCATATAAAGGCAAATTGGTAAGCCAATCTTGTTTTCGAAAATTGGACATTGAAGTGCGAACTGTAACTTTCGGGCTAAATTTTTCGGCATATACTTTTAAACTCTTGGCTTGCAAATTTTCTTCAGCCTTTACTTCTATCGGTACAATCAAAGAATTATATTGAACAATAAAATCAATTTCCGCTAAGGAACGTTTGGCCGACCAATAGTAAACAACATAATCATTAGTGCTTTTAAGTTGTTGAAAAACGTACTGTTCGGTTAAAGCGCCTTTAAATTCGGTGAATATAGCATTGCCTTCAAGTAGGGTTTTAGGGTCAATATTACCCATTGCCGCCAATAATCCAACATCTACTAAAAACAATTTAAAAGCACTTCTGTCTTCATAAGCTTTTAGTGGAATTGCAGGTTTATTTGCCCGACATACTTTACTAACTTGTCCGCAATCAATCAACCACGATATCGCTAATTCAAAATCTTTTGCACGGGAGCCTTTCTTTATGATGCCATATATAAACTTGCGATGTTCTTTGGCTAATTGGGCAGGAATTGAGTTCCAGATCATACGGATGCGCGGCACAATTTCTAAAGGGGCATGTTTTGAAAAATCCTGTTCATAAGCCTCTAAAATTTGCTTTTGAATCACACGCACTTCAGTAAAATTATTATTTTCACTAAATTTCAAAACAGCTTCGGGCATACCACCCACATAATAATATTGCCTAAGCCGTTCAATATACTTCGATTTATAAGTCGTTATTAATTTCCAATCGGCGCTGTCGAGTATTTCAACAAGTGTATTTTCGCCAATAGCCTCAAGAAATTCTAAAAAAGTTAAAGGATACATATCCATAAAGGCAACTTTACCAACCGGAAAAGAAATATGGGCGTGAAGTGCTACGCCCAATAAGGATCCTGCCGCCACAATGTGATACTCAGGGGCATCTTCACAAAAATATTTTAATGCTGTAATTGCTTCGGGCGCCGCTTGTATTTCATCAAAAATCAATAAGGTATTATCCGCGTGAATGCTTACACCCGATTCCGCTTGTAAGGCTATCCTGACTCTTTTAATGTCAAAATCATCGGCAAACAAGGTTTT
>CAZGZH010000354.1:0-2436 GCA_964529645.1 uncultured Flavobacteriaceae bacterium | reverse complement strand
CGACTACGACTACGACTACGACTACGACTACGACTACGACTACGACTACGACTACGACTACAACTACGACACTACCGGCAATAGGCACAGTCACAGTCACAAGACCGACAAAAATTTCTCCGCCGCATCAAAACCGGTCACCTTCATTTGATGTTTCTGTTTTTGAAAGTCTAATAAGACAATCATTTTTACTGCCTGTCCGGACCTGGCAAGGTGAAAATGTTAGTGCTTATAAACATGAAATACGTGCTTTTGGCGGTTTTTGGTCGGCACAAATAACAGTGCCCTTTAATTTGGCTTCTTTATCTGACTGGTTGGGGAACGGTTTGTTACGTCATATTTCTGTTACTGATTCTGCCGGCGACGTTGTGTGGGAAGGTTTTGTAGATTCAATTACATTTAACTTGGGTGGTGTACGATTAACTTGGGGCCCTAGTCGAGATATAGCAAACAAAGTTCAAGTTGTTTATTCGACTTTTGATCCGTCGGTTTCTAACGGCTTTGGTGTGCGGCGAGCAACAGAATGGGCAGAAGAAACAACAAGTCAGTCAAAATACGGTATTTTAGAAAGAGTTGTTTCTGTTAGTGGCGCAACTGAAACATCTGCAAACTTAATTCGTGATTTATATTTAAGTGCGCATCTAAAACCTTCTCGTGATTCTGTGGTTACTTTAGGCACACACGGAACAATTTCAATGGTTTTAAATTGTTTGGGCTATGTACACTGGCTTTCACGGTACACATATACTAATGAAGTACCTGCTGCAGCAACTCAAAATGCTTCCGATAAACTTATTGCTATATTACAAGCAAATACTACTACAGGTCTTTTCAACAGCAGCACAGATCAGATAGCAACTAACACTTTACAAGTAGCTGCACGTGAAACAAATTATCACAAGGCTTTTGATATTGTTAAGTCGCTGGTGGCGCAGGGTGATGCGACAGGAACTCGTTTTGTGGGGGGATTTCAAAAGAATCGTACATTTTATTATGCTTCGCGTCCAGACAGTATTTCTTATTTTAGAAACACTATTCAAAGCACAGAAATTTTTTCAGCTAATCAAGTACGTTTAAATCCGTGGCAAATTCAAGCTGGAAAGTGGATTTACTTAAGTGATTTATTTACAGGAGCTGAAACAGCATTTTATAATTTAGAAGAAGATCCGCGCGCAGTATTTCTAGAGGCTGTAACGTATTTAAAGCCTCATGGATTAACAATGGCCTCAGGCACTACTCAAACGTTACAACAATTTCTAGCTCAATTAGGTTTAAGCGGGATAGGTTAAAAATGTCTTTAATTCAACAAGTACGAAACGCGTCACTAACCGATTTAATAAGTACCGATTTACAACGTTCTTATGACCCTGTGTTAGCGCTGGCAAGATATCAAAGCATTTTACAAAGTATTCCCGGTAAAAAAGCAGCTATATTTTTAAATAGTGGTAACTATGTTGGAGCAGGATTTACAGCTTTAGGCGCCGGCATGCCAACCACTAATTTTACAGACTTAAAAAGCTACGCTTCTTTTGACGGTACGCGGGCAATGTATACGGCTGCAGCAACTTTAGCTGTGCCGGTAAATTCGGCGGTTGGATTGACTGTAGCTCTTTTAGCTAAATTTAATAATATAACAGGTACACAGTATTTAATCGAACAAGATGCGGCTACTTCTTTAACTGCTCTAGCTTTTCGAATCTACTTGTCAGGAGCTGCCATAGTTTTTGATGTTTCGTCTTCAGGTACTGCGGTAACAAGTACTATAACGCATTCTCAAACAATTGTAGCAGACACGTGGTACTTTATCGGAGCACGTTTTACAGCTACTAGCGAATTAGAATTACATGTAAACAATGTAGTAGAAACAACAAGTACAGCAGATACAACTTTTAACGCCGCCGCTACGGATGTAACTGTTGGCGGTCAACGAGCTGCTACAAACTATTTAAATGGTGATCTTTCATTTATACTTACGTGTCAAACGCCAGCAACACGCGCTTTTTTGTGGGCGTTGTACGAAAGTCTACGCCCTGTTTTTAATATTTAATTTTGCGGTGGAAAGGAGTTTAATTATTATGAGTGACATTGTTTTAACTATTGGAGGTATTTCATTGATACCTATTATTGTAATTGCGGTAGAAATTGCTAAAAATCTGGGCTTACCAGTTAAATACGCGCCTTATTTAAATGGCGTTTTAACAGTGGTGGGTTATCTTTTAGTACAACTAGCCACAGCCAAACCAGAATTGCAACCTTCAATTGTAAGTATACTTACCGTTATTGTTGTCTTTTTAAGCGCTTCTGGTTTCTACGATGAAGTTATTAAACCTGCAAAAGCTCGTTTTAATAATAGATAACTGAATCCTTTCGTCGAAATAAAGTCCGACTATTTTACCGCCGCATAGTCGGACTTTATTATTTTTAATTGGTTTGTTG
>CAZGZH010000353.1:0-2440 GCA_964529645.1 uncultured Flavobacteriaceae bacterium | reverse complement strand
TTTTACCTCGAAAAACAAATTCGATTTGGCATTCTGAAAAGCCTCAAACTTAGCGTTAGCACGATTTGTAGCCACATCTTTCTTAGCTTTTAACAAACCAAACCAAGGAAAAGCTTGCGATAGGCTGGCTTTCCACTTTTGAGGACCTACACGTGTTTCAACCGATTGTGCAAAATAGCTAAAAGCTACTTTAGGATCTGGTAAAGTACCCACCTGAGGCACTTTTTCCATCGCTGCTAAATAATCGTTAAAAGTGGCTTTTAAACCCGGATTATTTTTAGCAGCTATTTCTAAGTAGTCTTGCAAGTTTTTTTCTGTTGCTTGTGCATAACCCACTGTTATACCAAACAGCATTAAAAGCAAGACGTATATTTTTACATTTTTAAATATCATCTTAGTTATTTTTTAATATTCTTTTTATCTTTTTTTCTTGCCACATACTGTACAATACAGGGACTACAAACATTGTCATAACCTGTAATAACATACCCCCAAATGATGGGATAGCCATAGGCACAACTACATCGGCACCTTTACCTGTTGCGGTTAAAACCGGAATCAGCGCAATAATAGCCACCGCAGCCGTCATCATAGCAGGACGCACACGTTTGGCACCTGCATGTAGCACTGATTCTCTTACAGCGGCTACCGTTTGGGGTTTTTCTTCATCAAATACTTGTGTTAAATAAGTGCCCATAATTACACCGTCATCTGTGGCTATACCGAATAGGGCTATAAATCCGACCCAAACGGCGACACTTAAGTTTATGGTATGCAGTTGAAATAAATCACGCATATGGACGCCGGCAAAATTGAAGTTCAAAAACCAAGGTTGCCCGTATAACCAAATCATAATAAATCCACCCGAAAAGGCGACAAAAATTCCTGAAAACACCATAAGTGATGGGGTTAAGGATTTGAATTGGAAATACAATATCAGTAAAATTAACACTAAAGAAATAGGAACGACAATCATCAAGCGTTTTGAGGCGCGTATCTGACTTTCATAATTACCCGTAAAACGATAGGTTACACCTGCAGGTAATTTAAATTCTCCTTTTTCAATTTTCTCATTAATCATTTTTTGGGCGTCCTCTACTACATTCACCTCGGCATTGCCTTCTTTCATATCAAAAACTACATACGATGTTAAAAAAGTATCTTCACTTTTTATAACCTGTGGCCCACGTTTGTAAGTAATATCGGCCAACTGCGCCAAGGGTACTTGTACACCCGATGGTGTAGGAATTAAAATACCTTTTAAATCGTTTGGATTGTCTCTAAACTCTCTGGCATAACGCACTCTTACAGGAAAACGTTCACGTCCTTCAACAGTTGTTGTCAATTTTTTACCACCAACAGCTACTGCTAATTGCATTTGCATATCTTTTACGGTAAGACCGTAACGTGACATCGCTTGTCTGTTCAGCTTAATTTCTAAATAAGGTTTGCCCACGACGCGGTCTGCAAATATTGTTGACGTTTCTATACTGGGGACTTCTTTTAAAATACTTTCTAGTTCAAAGCCCACTTTTTCAATAGCTTCTAAGGTTGGACCGAAAACTTTTATACCCATTGGGGCACGCATACCTGTTGCCAACATTACCAATCGTGTTTGAATGGGTTGTAATTTAGGCGCAGAAGTTAAGCCCGGAAATTTGGCGTGTTTTACAATTTCTTTCCAAATATCGTCAGGTTTTTTAATAAATGTACGCCACTGTCTAAAATATTGACCATCTTCGTCTTTTATCAATTCTTCATCGGTAATTTTTTTGTACTTATCTTTTCCGTATTTATAAGTCGAGCCATCTTTTAAAACAAAAGCGCCTTTTTTATCAATTTTAAACCTGACTTTTCTGCCGTCTTCATCTAACTTGTATTCTGGAATATAATTAATAGTATTCTCGTACATTGAGGTTGGCGCAGGGTCTAAAGCCGAGTTGACACGTCCCCATTTACCCACAGCAATAGCAATTTCGGGAATACTGTTTAAATGTTTGTCAATTGTAGCTATAACCTCCATATTCTCGGCGATACCCGAGTGTGGCATAGTTGTAGGCATTAATAAGAATGAGCCTTCATTTAAAGCCGGCATAAATTCTTTACCAACACCCGGAAATGTTTCTTCTAAACTTTCCCAAACAACATTGTGTTTAACAAAGTTGGGCATAAAGCCAAAGAACGATCCGAAACCTGTCCAGATATTCATACCAAATACCACCACAATTATTGGAATGCTTAAAAATTTCCATTTGTTATCTAAACACCATCTTAAAATACCTGTATAAAAATGTACAATAGTCATTAATAAGCCCAAAACAGAAGTTATGATGACAATTACAAAAATGAAATTGACAAACACACTATTCGAGGCACCTAAAGGCATCCATTCAACAGTTAAAAAGTAAACAATAACCATTATAGTAATGGCAACATTTAT
>CAZGZH010000352.1:0-2458 GCA_964529645.1 uncultured Flavobacteriaceae bacterium | reverse complement strand
TTTTAAGATTACGATTTTTTCTTCATCTTCTTTATCTTCCTTAATATTATCTAGTGCAAAGAGAACTCCAGTTAAAGACCAAAATATTAATGCTACTTTAGAAGCCGCAAAGACATCAATAAAAATTGCATTTATTAGAAGTCCTATACTGGAGCCAATAAATGCAACAGCAATTAATTTTTGCAGATTATTTTTTGTATTTTTCTGAAAAGCTAGGTTATAAGCTTTGATAATTGCAATCATAATTATGCCATAAAAAGTTATAAAACCAAGAAGACCAGTTTCCCCCAGAGTTCGTAGAAAATTATTGTCAGTACTGTCTGCTTCGGTAAATTGATCAACATAGGATTTGGTGAGAGTGGCATATCCTGTTCCTAAAAGTGGATTAGTATAGAAACCTTTTAATGCTTGTGGCCAAAGTGTGTCTAATCTTATGGCTAGTGAAAGACCATGTTTTAGAGCATTATCTGAGTAAATTCTTGGAACCTCAATAATAATAGTTGTTTTTTCTCCTGTTGCTGAAATTGTGGCTACTTTTATTTTATTTGGTACATCTACAAAAACATCACTTGGTTTTATGGGAGTGGGCCTAGTATCGGAAGCTACTACAACGGCAGCTTCATCGGTCGAAAGTCCATTTTCTGGTTTTTCTATTTTTATTTTAGTGGTTTCATTTATGATAATTTTGGAAATTTTGTCATAGCTTTGAGTTATAATAGGATAGTTATTTAAACCTTGAAATAGTCTTTCACTAATATCTTCTCCAAAGGTAGTAAAAATAGTTAAGAAAATTGTTCCCGTAATAAGAGATTTTGATAAGAAAAATTTAATTTGTAAATTATGATTTTTTTCAAAAAAACTTCTAAGGAAGATTGTAATAAAAATACCAATAATTGCTGCTACAAAAGAAGTTCTAGCAGCGCTCATTACCATTAGCCATACTCCAATAGAAAATGTAAGCCACAAAAATAATTTTAGTATTTTTTTAGTTGTATATTGAGTTAATAAAAAAATTATTGGTAGTAATATTACTAAATAAGCAGCCATGTCATAATGACCACCAAACGTTGATTGAACTCTAGCATGTTCTGTTAGATAGAGTCTTATTCCTTTGCTGAATTCTCTGTTCATTGTGGAATATACTGGCCAATAAAGATATTTTTGTCCTATGCCATATATCCCTACCATTAAAAAACTAGATGTATAAATATAAACAAGTTTTAGCAAATCCTTTTTTGATTTTATTGAAGCATAAAGAATAAAAAATAAGGAAAAATATTCTAGGTATCTAAAATAATGCAAAAAACTTTTTAGTAAGTGAACCGAAGTAGTAGGAATTGTTTTAGTAATAAAAATTCCAGATAAAGTTGAGACAAAACCCACTATGGCATAGATAATAATCATTTTAGTGAGTGGGGTTTTAAGAGTGGTTTTTTTTCTAAAGCTTTGTAATAAAAGAATGATGAGGGTAAAGAGTATCAAAAAGTCTTCTATTCTAACCCTCACTATGTATCCTGGGACTATGTCAAAAAGTGGTAATTTTGGGTATAAAGGTATGACTATAAGTAAAAGACCACTCAAAATAAGTAAAATATTTTCATCTAAATATTGAAATAGTTTTTTTAACATATTTTTTTAATTATTAAGATCTTTTAAGACATTACTATATATTGTTTTTTTATATTTGTTTTTAGCAATTGTTGAGAATACAAAGATTCTTAGTAAGGCCCCCATTTGTAAGATTACTTTTGCTATTTCTAGTTTAAATTGATTTTGATGTTTTGCAAAAATATATAGATATCCTTTAATTTCTCCCCTGATTGCATTTTGAGAACTCGAGCTTTGATTTTTTAAGTGAATAACTTGGGCAGCTGGATCAATAGCAACTTGATAGTGATGATGATTTGCCCTGATACAGATTTCAATATCTTCTCCATACATAAAGATATTTGGATCTAATGGATCAAATTCATCAAGAGCTTCTTTTGAAATCATCATCGCTGTACCGCTAACCCAATCCATTTCGATTAGCTCGTTATTTTTTATAGATATTTGTTCACGTTCAAGTGTTTGTTTGGTATTTTTCCCTGTATCTTGAGTTGTGGGGAAAAGTTTTCCAATTATTGGCAAATCATCTATCATGCTCATATGAAAAAATAGATTAATTAAGCTTGGAAAAGATCCACCTTGTGGTTGAAGTGACAGATCGGCATTGAGTAAAGTTGCAGACAGGATGCCCAATTTGTTAATTGGATTTTCTTGATTATTATAATTTTCAAAATGTTTAACCATTATTTCCAGAGCATTTTTTCTAACAATAGTGTCTGAGTTTAAAAGCAATATATATTTTCCTTTAGATTTATCTATGCCAGAATTATTTGCTTTCCCAAAACCTAAATTTTCTTTTTGGGTAATGATTTTAATAGGAATTTTAGTTTTTTGTTTAATTTTTTTAATT
>CAZGZH010000351.1:0-2465 GCA_964529645.1 uncultured Flavobacteriaceae bacterium | reverse complement strand
GGAGCGGATACCTAAAACTTTAATTTCTATATTACGCCCTTTACCAGGATTCATCATATAATTTTCAGAATTTCCAATCCGTCTTAAACCAACAGCTGTTGCCGTTAATTTATTATTAGAAATACCTGGCATAGAAATGGTTATAGGGTTTGGCACACCACGATAAACCACATTCATTTTATCGGCCGAAATAACGGCGCTATTTGGCGCAGGTACAACGGCATAAGTACTTTTTACAGGAATGCGCACTATAGAGTCGCCTTCTTTAAAGAAAAAATCACCTTTAATGGTTCTTGTTCCTATTCTACCTGCAGGAAAGTCTAATACTACTTGTCCTTTTTGAATATCTCTATCTTTTATTTTTCTGCCATTTATAACAACAGATTGTGCTTTTAAGGTAGGGTCTTTTCTACCTAAGTATATTTTCCCTTTAAAATGCTCGCCAGCAAAAAAAGCCGTTTTATCGGCTACAACAATAGCTTCATAATTTGTTAAAGACACATCACTTTCTAATTGACCTTGTAACATGGCCGACAAAATATCTGATTCTGTTTCTTTAATATCAGCCTGAATTTGTGTAAAACGTGTAATTGAGGCTATAAGTGGATACCCTTCAAAGTGATATTTTAACCAGCTTTGAGGAACGCCTTCTCTATCTTTCACATCCTCAGTTTGAAAACGTTGGTAAACAGTTGGATTTATAGCGGCATAGTCTTTACCTAAAACGGTATTTACGGCATCGCGGTATGTTTTTAAATTATCCAAAAATTCTTGCCCTTTTTCGTTTATGCCCCCTCCAGTAAAAAAGTATTGATCTAATTTATCTGTTCCATCCATTTTTTCAAAATCGGTTGGGTCATCAATACCTTCTAAAAGGGTTGTTTTTAAATCGGCTAAATATGTATAAAACGTATTTGACAACTCTTTTATTCTATCGGCTTTTTTCTTTAATGAGGCGTATTTTGCACTTTGATCTATGGCTTTTGTAGCCAAACTCTTAAATGCAATATCATTTTTTTGAGTTATAGTGGCATTGCCATCTTCTAACTTTACATTCATATAACCAAAAGCAGAAAGTACTTCTTTAGACATATTCATAGCCAACATGGCGATGAATATTAAGTACATTAAGTTAATCATTTTCTGCCTTGGTGATAAATTGCTTTGTGCCATAATTCTTTGTTTTAGCTTTTAGTTGAGACTAATTTGAATTTGACATTGCAGAAAGCATACCACCATAAACACCATTTAATGAAGAAAGATTTGTAGCTAAAGACTCCATTTGTTCTTGTAATTTAGCCGCATTATCTAGAATTGCTTCATTTATTTCAGCTTGTTTTTCTGATGTTTCTACTTGTGTTTTATATAAATTATTTAAAGATTCCATTTGATTAGAGGCCATAACTAATTGCTCACTGTAGTTATTAGTTGCGGCAATAGATTCTACAACTGGCGCCACATTCATACTCGCATCTTGAAAATTTTTGATACTTGTAGTTAAATTCCCTACAAGCTCTGCATCTAATTTGGCTTCCTCTAGTATCGCATTGAGTTTTTGTGCCAACAATCCTTCGACATCTTTTGGGGCACCACCTTTTAATTCAGGATAGGCGAGTGTCCAATCGTACTCTTCGTCTACAGGTTCAAAAGCTGAAAATGCAAACACCAATGCTTCTGCTACCATACCAATTGTTAGCATTAGGCCACCAGTAATGATGCCAAATTTGAAATGCAATATTTTAAAAAGGGCACCAATAATTACAATTGATGCGCCAATACCATAAGCAAATTGATATATCTGTTTTTTTCTTTGTGATTGTGCCATAATAAAAATATTTTATAAAAGGGGGTTTTATATTATTGATTGTTAATTGTTTGTGAGTTTTGTTCCCGTGTAATCTTGAACAGTTCTAAAACCGATATAACTACGAGCCGAGTCTCCGTATTCATAATCGCGGGTACTTACTTCTAAAAAATAAGCGACATCTTTCCATGAACCACCTCTAATTACTTTACGTTTATTTTCTTCGTCTTTAACATCTGGATTTAGTGTTGAGCTAAAATAATATGATGTTGGGTTGTAGGATGTCTCTGTCCATTCTGATACATTTCCAGCCATATTATACAAACCATAATCATTGGCATTATACGAATAAGCCTCTACTGTATAAAGCGCGCCATCTGCGGTATAATCGCCACGTACAGGTTTAAAATTTGCCAAGAAGCAACCTTTATCACTAATGATATATGGACCACCCCAAGGGTATTTAGAATAGGTTAGTCCACCACGCGCAGCGTATTCCCATTCTGTTTCACTTGGTAATCTAAAGAAAGGCACTTTATCGCCTATCGCTCCCTTGCGTCTACCCAGCATAAACTTGTTCTTTTTAACAGTACGCCAATTACAAAAAGCTTTAGCTTGATGCCAATTTACACCTACAACGGGATATTCGTTATATGCTTTG
>CAZGZH010000350.1:0-2471 GCA_964529645.1 uncultured Flavobacteriaceae bacterium | reverse complement strand
GTGAAGTGAAAACTAAACACATAAGTTGATGACATTTGTACCAGGCTAAAATTTAATATTAATTAAGTTTATGTTGATAACTTGTCTAAAGAGAACTGTTTCGGTATAAAATTGTGGAAAATTATTATTTTTTTGATACAAAAACTATATATTTATATTATCGCAAATTACTAGGTGAATGAAGTTTCGTATAATAATTTGATCTAGATATAACAATATACCAGACAAAGAAATACTAAATAATTGTAAAAAATTAAAAATAATTATTAAAGGAAAAGTATATGAAAAAAAACACCCAAAAGTTGCTTTTATCTTTGTATTCAGAATCAAGTCAGCAATCAAATCAAGCAACAAGCAGAGTCAAGTTAGCTAATTTAAAGATGCTGGTTCCAGAACTTACAGATGGGGGAATGCGTTCTTTGTTACATTTTTTAAAGGCTAATGGTCTTATTGTTTCAGAAAGAGTTCTAGGCGTTGTTTTTGTAAGTATTACTCAACACGGGAGCATGAGTATAGAAGCTAAATTTCCGGCTTTGTCTTCTAAATGGGATAATTGGCAAGGGAGTTGGGATTGCTTGGTCTTTGTAAAGGCTCTAGAGAGTGACAAGCAGTTTAGATACTTAAGAACATTGCTCATGACTGAGGGTGCAGTTGCTATTAGTCGTGGTGTCTATATTTCTCCCTTTTCGTTTTCAGACAAAGTAGTCAGGGAATGCAAACAAACCTATCACGATGCTGTTCTTATGTTTTCGGTTGGAGATTGGAAAATAGCTTCACTAAGAAATTTAATTGTAGAAAAATATGGATTATTAGATGTTATAGAATCTTACTCTGGAGTTAGCAAAGAGATATCCAGATTGCTAGAATTAGCAAACGCAGATAATAAGTTTGTTCATAGGCATAAAATGGACATAAATTTGGTATATGATCGCTTAATAGAAATATTAAGAGAAGACATGGGTTTTTGCTCACATTACTTTAATGAAGCTCCAAAGGTTAGAAGCATGCTTTCTCAGCTCAATTCAATGATTTCCCAATATTAACCCAAAATAAAAACTTCTTAACTTGACTAAGATAAAAATTGTTTTTTTAGCTGGTTTGCTATTTGTGATCTTTGCTGCTTATTAACAGTCAATATTTTTAATATTTATTTTTGAGTGAGTCTATTTTCGGGTGTAATTTTTTTGATAAAAATTACAATCATTTATTTATATATTTATATAGTTATAATCTAATAATTGCTGTTGCGTTAATATAATACTTGAGTTTGCAATAATAATCCTTTAATTATGCGTTAATTAAAATAGAGGTCTATTTTGTTATAAAAGTTATAAGGATATTGTCTAATTTAACGAAAATAAAGCGAATTTTTATCCTATATTTTAAATAAACTATCAAACTATATCTTTTTAGGCAAATAATATTTTTTTATTATTTAATATTCTATTGAGTTATTAAAATCACCTTTATACAACGAAAGACAAACTATAAGTTGTTGTTATAAATAATGCAAAACATATCACCAGGGTTGTGTTGAATAAATAAAGAGGTATTTCGATATTAGTTAGATAAAAACTTCATTAAGCACACATCTAACCCTTGTTCAGTCTGGTAATTAGCAAGAAGATCTCATGATTGCTAACAATACTCATCGTCGATGATAATTGATTGATAGGTTAAAATCATGGTTGTTTTCGCATTATGATTGTTTATGTTATCTGTATGTAAGATGGGTGGCTGTCTACCTAGTTTTTTTAGAGGGGTTATATTGAGTAGGGTGTTTAAGCTTGCTTCAAAAGGGATTCCTACTTACTCAAACATTTCTTTATAGACTTCGTTAACGTCTTTCATCACAATATTTAAATCGACTCTTTCTTGAACAATATTGACTTCTAAAGAGCTTAGCTGGGACTTACTTCTTTTCATCCAAATAAAGCCGTTTTTACTTACTTGGATTTGGTAAGAATTAGGTTTCAAAGTTGTGGCAAAGTATCCTTTGCTATCTGTTGTTAATAGGGCAGTCAATTCTCCTTTTTCCATATTACTTATTCTGATAATTGCATTCTCGATAGGGGAACTATTAGTGTTTATGACAACTCCAGATAGGTTCGGTTTTTTTAGGTATCTTATTAATTGACCAATTAATAATAGCAGGTAAAAACTTAAAACTACTAAATTTATTGTTGTCGGATAAAAAATTGTAGTAATTATTGAGATTATAAAGAGTGGCCAGAAAAGTTTTATCAGTCTAATTTTTTGAATGATGCTTCTAAATTTATCTTTAAAGCTTTTTTCTTGGGTATTTTTTACCAATTTATCGATTGGAATGAGAAATAGTTGTTGAGTTATATCAGATCTGACTGTAAAAACTTCGCCCCTGTAAAATTCTTGAACTGTTAAATAGTTTGGTTTTTGCTTGTCAGTTGGAAATTTGTAATCTTGATGACTAACAGTAATAGTATATTTTCCTT
>CAZGZH010000349.1:0-2473 GCA_964529645.1 uncultured Flavobacteriaceae bacterium | reverse complement strand
TTCTGCCCAAATTTTGCCTTTATGACTTTCAATAATTTGCTTGCTTATAGCCAAACCCAATCCACTTCCAACTGGTTTTAGAATAGTTTGATTTTTAGATTGATAAAATTTATTAAATATGGTTACTAGTTCTTGTTCTTTAATGCCATTACCATTGTCTTCTACAGATACCTCTAAAAAATTATCATTTAGCTTAGAATTAATAAATACTTCTGCATTTTCTATATTGCTAAACTTAATAGCATTTGATAATAAATTAATAATAACTTGCTGAATACGATCATTGTCATAGATTGATTGAAAATTATCATCTTTATTAAAAGAAATTTTTACTTTATTATTTAAAGCCAATTGTTTGACAGCTTCTATAGATTTAGTTATTGTTTCATTGATAAAATTTGGTTTTAAATCTAATGTAACTTTACCTTTGGCTAATTTTTCTAAATCTAAAATATTATTTATCAACCTGCTAACTCTATCGCTTTCGTTTAAAATACTCAACAAAAAATTCTTTTTGGTTTCGAGTTCAACATCTTCATTATCTAACAAAATTTCAGACAAGGCTCTGATAGAAGTAATGGGCGTTTTAAGCTCATGAGCCACAGTATCTAGAAATTCATCTTTTTGCTTATCTCTTTCTTTTAATTCTTTATTAGATTCTTTGGCTTTTTGTGTTTCTTCTAATATTTTTATGACTTCTGTTAAACTTATTTCTTCTTCTTTAACTACAGATGACACTAAAATTCTAGAGGAAGCACTCCCAATACTACCTGTTAAAAGTTTTTCAGAAAAATTGACCAATCGGGCATCGGCATATTGGGTGTTTTTATCTATATTGTACTTCATAAAAAAGAGGTTCAATGCGCGTTCAGTTCTTTTATTGCCTAAAAACCTGGTTAAAATATTCTTGATATCCTTTACATAAGCCTCACCTTTCCATACATAAGCATCTTCATGTAAAGTTGCGTATTTAGTACTATCGACAAACATTTCTGCAAAATTGCGCTCTCTGTAATTACTCAACACATTTACAGACACTACCATATAAACAACTAAGTTGCAAAACATACTCCAAAAAAATGCGTGAGTTACAGGATCAAATAATTGTAAACCAAATAAATGATAGGGTTTTAAAAGCCTTATACCAAATGGTCCTGTGTTTACAAAAGATGATGTTATAATTTGCGAATCTATTGTAAAAGGGATAACAAGTGTATAAACTACCACTAAAAAGCCCACAATTATACCCCACTTAGCCCCTTTTGCTGAACCGCGTCGCCAAATTAAACCACCAAAAAAAGAAGGTGCTAATTGTGCGATAACAACAAAAGAAATAAGACCTATAGAAACTAATGATCTCTCTAAAGTGAAACTTTTATAAAAGAAATAGGCAATAATAATTAGTAAAAAAATTGCAACACGTCTTATATTTTTAATAGATTCATTATTCTTAACAGACTCTCCTTGGCTAAACCTTTTAAGGAATCCATAAGGAATAATAAGATTATTACTCAGCATAGTTGATAAAGTCAAAGTAGAAACAACAACCATTGAAATAGCGGCAGAAAACCCTCCTAAAAATCCCAGTAAAGCTAAGGTAGAATTACCATGAGCTAATGGCAACATTAAGGTGAATAAATCTGCATCTGCACTTTGACCTTGAAAAGTAATATTACCAGCCCAAGCTATAAAAATTACAAATACATTAAAGAGTAACAAATACAAAGGGAAAAGCCCAATGACTTTTTTTAGGTATTTTTCGCGTTCATTTTCAATAACAGATACCTGAAACTGCCTAGGTAACAACATAATAGCTATCATAGAAAGAATACTCAAGAAAAACCAATTAACACCACCTTCTACATTTGAAATGGTTTGATGACCTTTAAAATCTGGTAACAAGGCGGCTTTATTAAAAATATCGGTTGGGCCGTCGAACAAATAAAATGTAACATATAAACCAACAAGTAAAAAGAAAAACAGCTTGATTACAGATTCAAGAGCAACTGCAGTAATGATACCTTTATGTCTTTCTGTGGCGTCTGTATGTTGCGTACCAAAAAATGCCGCAAATATTGCCAGTAAAATAGCAATATAAAAGGTAGTGTCATCTATAATGTTACTGGCAATTAGATTATGATTAGTAATAACATTAAAGGTTTCTGAAATAGCTTTTAACTGTAATGAAATATAAGGTACAATTGCCAATACACATACAATTGTAACTAAGGCTCCTAAAAAACGATCGTTACCATAACGCAATGAAATAAAGTCTGCTAACGAAGAAATTTTATTTGCTTTAGCGATTTTGATGATTTTCTTCATCAAAATAATCCAAGTTGGGATAATAATAATGGGACCCAAATAAATAGTTAAGAATTTTAGGCCAGAAGTTGCAGCCAATCCTACACTGCCGTAATAAGTCCATGCTGTGCAATATACAGCCAAAGACAAAGTATAAACATACGGATTG
>CAZGZH010000348.1:0-2478 GCA_964529645.1 uncultured Flavobacteriaceae bacterium | reverse complement strand
TTTCTTGAAGTTCAGCTAAAGTTGGTGGCGTTTTTAGGTAGTCAATTATTTCAAAATTTATGTGGGCATCGTTTAATATTTGCAAACCTTCTCTGCTCTTGCTACAACGTGGGTTGTGGTAAATTTTCATAAGATTTTAATTAAATTAATTAGTGTTTCAAAGTTATAGAATTCAACTTAATTTTGCCTAAAATTTAATAGTATATTTGTTCTAATGATTTTAACAGATACCCATACCCATTTATACAGCTCTCAATTTGATGATGATAGAACTGCTGTTATTCAACACGCTCAAGATGCTAACGTGAGTAGATTTTTTATACCCGCTATTGATAGTACATATCACAGCAAAATGTTCGATTTAGAGCATCAATACACAAATATGTATCTAATGATGGGTTTACACCCCACTTCTGTAAAGGACAATTATAAAGAAGAATTAGATGTGGTTAAATCATATCTCGACAAAAGATCTTTTTATGCTGTTGGCGAAATTGGAATTGATTTGTATTGGGATAAAACTTTTTTAAAACAACAACAAGAGGCTTTTAGAACACAAATAGCTTGGGCAAAAGAATTCAAGTTGCCTATCGCTATCCATTGTCGTGACGCATTTGACGAAATATTCGCCATTTTAGAAGCAGAAAAAAGTCACGATTTACGTGGCATTTTTCATTGTTTTACAGGTACTTTATCACAAGCCAAGCAAGCCATTTCGTATAATATGAAATTGGGTATAGGTGGCGTGGTAACTTTTAAAAATGGCAAAATAGATACTTTTCTAAGTCAGATACCTTTAGAACACATTGTTTTAGAAACAGATGCGCCTTATTTAGCGCCCACACCTTATCGCGGTAAACGCAATGAAAGCAGTTATATAAAGTTGGTGGCCGAAAAATTAGCCTTAATTTATGGGCTTCCTGTTACAGAAATAGCCAAAGTAACCACTCAAAATTCAAAAGATGTCTTTAAAATCTAACAAAATTGCCTATTGTAAAACGCCTATTGGTACAGCAGAACTGACAGCCAATTCAAAGGGATTGTTATCGGTTAAAATTACTGATGTAGATTTTGAATCCGTTTCTCATGAAATCCCTAGAGGTTTATCAAAACCTGTTAAACAATTAACCGCTTATTTTTATGGTGACTTAAAGCAATTCGATTTAAGGTTAAATCCGCAAGGGACAAAATTTCAACAAAAAGTATGGCAATTATTACTAGAAGTTCCCTTTGGCAAAACATTGAGTTATTTAGAGTTATCTAGACAATTTGGCGATGAAGGCGCCATAAGAGCTGTGGCACATGCCAATGCTGTTAATCCGCTTTGGATTGTCATTCCGTGTCACAGGGTTATTGGTAGCGATGGTAGTTTAACAGGGTACGCAGGTGGCCTTTGGCGTAAAGAATGGTTGCTCAATCACGAACAAAATACACATCAAACGACGCTATTTTAAACTATTTTTGGTTTTTAGACGTTAGCATTTTGTATGAAAAAAGCTGTTTTAATTTTTATTCTTTTTATAGGCTTTATTTCTTACGGTCAGGATAATAACACGCACTCAAAAATTAAACAGCTGACACTTAAAAAAGATTCAATCTTTTTAGAAAAGTTTAGCATTAGCCCTTTTAATTTTAAGATTTTGGATAGCGCCAAAAATGTCGTAGCTAAAGCGGATTATAAAATAGATTTTGCAAAAGCACTTTTAGTAATTTCCGCTAAAAGATATGCTAAAATTTGGGTTTTTTATGACCTGCTTCCTGAATTTCTAACCAAGACTTATAAGAAGTTTGACACCAAATTAATTGTCCCTAACGGATCAGATTTAAGTAGGGCTTATAGATTAACCCAGCCCAAAAGAGTTGGCTTTTCAACGCCTTTTGAAGGCTTAAACTCCAGTGGTAGTATTTCTAGGAGCATCAATTTGGGGAATAACCAAAATACGGGTCTCAATTCTAATTTCGATTTACAGATATCGGGTAAACTCTCAAAAGATGTCAGTTTAAGAGCCTCTATAACAGATAATAATGTCGCCCTTCAAAATGGGGGTTTTACACAGCAACTCAATGAGTTCGACCGCGTTTTTATAGAAATGTTTACCGATAGGTGGCGTATAAAAGCAGGCGATGTTGATGTAGAGAACAGCACTACTAATTTTTTAAAGTTTAATAAAAAAGTATCAGGCTTGGCTGTAGAGGCAACACTAAAACCTGATAAAATGACAGCTTCGGCTTCGGCAGCAGTTGTAAAAGGGCGCTTTTTTCAATACAGTTTTACAGGACAAGAAAGCAATCAAGGGCCTTATCGTATAAAAGGACCAAACGGTCAAGAATTTGTGCTTATTGTGGCGGGTAGCGAAACTGTTTATGTTAATGGTTCGGCTTTAGAACGTGGCGAAAACAACGATTACGTCCTCGATTATAATGCGGCTCAAATAACTTTTAATGCTACTTTTCCGGTTACTGCCAATATGCGTATTG
>CAZGZH010000347.1:0-2493 GCA_964529645.1 uncultured Flavobacteriaceae bacterium | reverse complement strand
ATAATCTCAGCAGGTATAGGTTTGGTGGGCATCATAGTAGCGTGGATTTTCTACAAAAACGAAAATAATATCCCAGAAAAAATGACTAAAGCATTTGGGGATTTTTATACTTGGACATATCATAAATTTTATTTTGACGAACTGTATATGTTTATTACCAAAAAAATAATTTTCAATATCGTTTCAGCGTCATTTGCGTGGTTTGATAAAAAAGTGGTTGATGATACTATGATAGGTATTGGAAATAGTACAATTAATACATCAGAAAAAATTAAAAAATTACAATCAGGCAAGTTCCAAGATTATGCTACTTGGTTTGTGTTAGGGGCTTTGGCTTTGGTGTTGTATTTTTTATATAAATTTTAAAAAAGAATAATAAATGGATATTTTAACTCTTTTTATAGCAGCTCCCATACTAACAGTCGTTGGGTTGTTATTTGCTAAAAATTTAAAACAATCGCGTTTAGTAGCTTTGGTTGGTAGCTTAGTTCAGTTTGGCATGGCTATCAATTTAATTTTTGCTTATTTGGCAGAGCGGGCTAGTGGCAATACAGCCATTATGGTTTTTACCAAAAGTGTTGTTTGGTTTAAAAGCCTTAACATTCGCTACGATATTGGTGCCGACGGTATCACCGTTTTTATGATTGTCTTAGCATCAATAGTCGTATTAGCAGGCGTATTTATCTCTTGGAAAATTAAAGACTTACCCAAAGAATTCTTTATTTCTTTAATAGTTTTGGCAACAGGTGTTTACGGTTTCTTTATTTCATTAGATTTATTCTTATTGTTCTTATTTTTCGAAGTAGCTGTAATTCCTATGTACCTTTTAATTGGTATTTGGGGCTCAGGACCCAAAGAAAAATCGGCTATGAAATTAACCATTATGTTGATGGGTGCTTCAGCATTATTATTGGTAGGTATTTTAGGACTTTATTTTTATTCAAGTCCAGATGGTGTTTATACTTTTAATATTTTAGAAATAGCTAAGGTTAATATTCCAGTTCAAGTGCAACATTATTTATTTCCTGTTGTCTTTGTTGGATTTGCGGTTATTGGGGCTTTGTTTCCTTTTCATACGTGGTCTCCTTCTGGTCATGCTTCTGCGCCCACAGCGGTATCTATGTTACACGCAGGCGTCTTGATGAAATTGGGTGGTTATGGTGTCTTTAGAGTGGCCATGTATTTATTGCCCGAAGGCGCTAAAGAATGGTCTTGGTTTTTTATAATACTGTCTGTAATTGGGGTTGTTTATGGCGCTTTAGCAGCTATTAAGCAAACCGATTTAAAATATATAAATGCCTATTCTTCAGTAAGCCATTTGGGTTTGGTTTTATTTGCCTTATTGATGTTAAACAAAACAGCTTGGGACGGCGCTATTTTGCAATCTTTATCTCACGGTTTTATGACAGCTTTGTTTTTTGCCCTTATCGGGATGATTTACGAGCGTTCTCATACACGTGATGTAAGAGAATTAGGCGGTCTGTTAAAGGTTATTCCGTTTATAGCTGTGATTTACGTCATTGCGGGATTGGCCTCTTTAGGCTTACCTGGATTTAGTGGGTTTGTAGCAGAAATGACCATTTTTGTCGGGGCTTTTCAAAACGGCGATATGTTCCATCGGGTGGCAACCATTTTAGGTGTAACCGTCATAGTAATTACGGCTGTTTATATTTTAAGAGTGGTTGGTATGATGCTTATGGGCCCCGTTAAAAAAGAGGCCTATAAAACTTTACCAAAAGTAACTTGGTACGAAAGGACAGGTTTATTATTGTTGTTAATACCAATAATGATAATTGGGATAACACCTCTTTGGATATCAGATATTATAATGGATAGTATCAAACCATTTATAGAACGCATGTTATAATTTTTAGAAGATGAACTTAGAAATGTTTTTAAAAATGCAAAATGAACTACTCTTAGTAGCTTTATTACTTGCAATACTTATAGGAGAAATTATCACTTCTCAAAAAGGAAAATCAAAGCTGATTAATTTTAGCATCATTGCTTTTGCCATTGTGACGGTTATTGGATTTTTCCATCATCCTAAAGGCGATTTATTTGGCGGCATGTTTCATACCAATGCTTTGATACAATTGCTTAAAAATGGTTTAAACGTAGGTGTTTTAATCGTTTTGATGCAATCTGCAGGATGGTTAAAATCGACTTTAATACCACAACAAAAATCAGCAGAATTTTTTATGTTGATGATATCATCATTAATAGGATTAAACTATTTAGTGTCTGCGGGCGATTTCTTAATGTTTTTTGTAGCCTTAGAATTGTCAACCTTACCTGTGGCTGCTTTAGCCGCTTATAATACGTACAAAAGACAATCTGCAGAGGCAGGCATCAAATTAATATTATCGGCTACTTTAGCCAGTGGTTTGGCTTTATTTGGTATTTCGTTTATTTATGGTGCCACAGGTTCCATTTATTTTGCAGATATAGCGCAAGCCTTAAGTATGACTAATCTTACTATTTTAGGATTGG
>CAZGZH010000346.1:0-2493 GCA_964529645.1 uncultured Flavobacteriaceae bacterium | reverse complement strand
TCAACAGCATTGTTGATATCTGTCTTATAATCGATATTGGGTAGCATATTTTGTGGTCCGTAGGGATTCCCATCAATTTTTGCTAAAAAACCATTGTAAATTTTGGTTTTTAGGGTACAGGCATTATGACACTGTAAACAGCTTGTGTAAATTGTGTTTTCAGGTTTTTGAAGTTCATAAATAAACTGTTTTTTTTCGTCTTCAGAGAGGGCTGCAAAAGCTTCAGATCCCATTAACGATAACCCAACGGTAGTACCGCCAAGTAAAGCAGATGATTTTAAGAAACCTCTTCTTGATATATTTTTACTAGTATTTTTCATCTTTAATAATTTTTAATTTTTTGATACTATTTACTTGTATGCGGATTAGTAAATTTAAAGTATTGATTAAGTAGATAATAAGCACCAATTCCAAAAGAAAAGATAAATAGACCTACTAAAAATTCAGAAGTACTTGGAAAATATTCTGTTGACAACCTTGCATGTATAAAAGTAGAAGCACTTCCTTTAATTTTTTCAAACGATAATGCAGGTATCACGATATTTAAACGCACTGCAAAAAATGTTACAGCAACCAGTCCTGTAGCCCAACCTACATGTTTGTCAGAATTTCCTTTTGTAATTAATAGGTAAACAGGAATAAGGAGTCCTAATAAGATATGAACTATCCAAAATACCCACCACCAATTGCCAAATAATAACAATTTAACACCTTCGGCATGCTCAGGAGCACTTGTCCACCACAATGCTGTAGATATTTCTGCCCATTCAAGTAGTGCATCGAATAATATAGAAACTAAAACTATTTTACCTAAAATTTTAAACATGGAGTTATAATTTTCGTCTTTTTGCTGCCAGAATAGCACAAGTAGAGCTGTTAAAAAAGCGGCACCAGAAGCTACAGCACCTACCAAGAAAAATATAGATTCCATTGGGCCATGCCAGAATGGATTAGCTGATATGACACCAAATAAAGCGCCAAAGCCTCCGTGAAATGCAATGGCTAATGGAATACCTAAGCTGGCTACTATTTGTAGCGTTTTTTCTTTTTTAGCTTTTTCATCTTTAGTAATGTTGGGGTTTTCTATTTTTAAAGCCAACACTAGTTCGGTTATTAATAAAAGAAAATATCCTGTATATAACCATACTATCCATGTAAGTAATGAATGGAAATTAGGTGATAAATATACATTTACAAATCGTTCCATGTGCCCTATGTCAGACCATGCAGATAATAAGGCACAAGTAAGCGTTACAATGGCTGTAAATAGCGCCATTATACCAATTTTCTCGAATAATTTAACTCTAAATACAAAAACTAAAGAAGACAATAAGAAAGCCCCTGCAGATAGACCAATAAGGTAAATATCCATGGCAATCCATAATCCCCATGTAACTCTACTGCCTAATCCGGTAGATTTTAGTCCATAAAGTACACGATAGCCAAATCCTATCAGGCCGATTAAAAATAAAACCGCCCAAACTATTTTAAATATTTTATAATTATTATTTTTCATTTTTTTTAAGATTAAAAATTAGTGAATGTATCTTGTGGTAGGATTAGTACCAAATTCGGGCATATATGGCTCGGCTAATGGATAAAGTTTAGCTATAACACTATCAGGATCATTAAGGTCGCCAAAATAATTGGCACCACCAATACAAGTACTGACGCATTGAGGGAGTAGACCTTCTTCTAAACGATGTATACAGTAAGTACATTTGCGGGCATTTCCTATAGGTGATTTGCCGTCTTCACGATCCCATTCTTTGCTGTATTCAAAACTTGGACGTTTTTCGTAATCCATTAAAATTGGTGTATTTTCAGTATAATATTCACCAAAATCAAAGACACGATGTTCATAAGGACAAGCAGTTAAACAATAACGACAACCTATACATTTTTTATAGTCAATTTCTACAATACCATCAACTCTTTGGAAAGTGGCACCAACAGGACAGACTTCTGTACATGGTGGTGTAGAGCATTGCATGCAAGGTTTAGGCATATTGCGCTTAGATACATTGGGATATTCTCCAATCTCTTCTTTAATAACCGGACGATAAACAACACCGGGAGGTAAAGAATTTTCTGCAATACATGCCACAGTACAGGCGTTACAGCCTACACACTTGCGTAAATCAATTACCATAGCCCATTTTCTTTGATCTCTTGGTTTTTGTAATGCACGTCTAATATCGTCTTGCATTTTAAGCTTGATATTTTCAACATCACCACTTAAAAAGGATTGAACGATTGGGTCTTTAGATTTTTTTGGCAGAATTGTTTTACCTGTTTTTGATTTAGAAACGGCTGCACTAGCAATTTTTGTAACAGCTAAAGCACCAAATCCAGCCAATCCTGCTTTTTTAACAAAATCTAAACGACTTATTTGATTTTTTTTATTTTCCATAATAATCGTTTTAAATTAATTAGTTTTTTTATAATTTAAATTCAGCGTTTAAGAAAACCAAAGATTTGGTGTCAATGGCA
>CAZGZH010000345.1:0-2494 GCA_964529645.1 uncultured Flavobacteriaceae bacterium | reverse complement strand
TTATCAAACCCAAAAGATGCTACTGAAATAGCCATAGAACTCGGTTTTACCATCCATATAATAGACTCAGCCGGCGGTGGTGGAAAAGGGATGCGGATTGTTGAAAATGAAGCAGAAGTTGAAGAACAAATGGCACGCGCTATTAGCGAAGCTACTTCGGCTTTTGGCGATGGTGCTGTTTTTGTAGAAAAGTATATCAGTTCGCCACGTCATATTGAAATTCAAATTTTAGCCGATAACCACGGTAATATTATCCATCTTTTTGAACGCGAATGTAGCATTCAACGTCGTCATCAAAAGGTTGTTGAAGAAGCACCGT
This sequence comes from uncultured Flavobacteriaceae bacterium, assembly GCA_964529645.1. Lineage (GTDB taxonomy): Bacteria > Bacteroidota > Bacteroidia > Flavobacteriales > Flavobacteriaceae > CG1-02-35-72. The sequence goes on along the minus strand of CAZGZH010000345.1, from coordinate 2,175 downwards.
CGTCAATATTGACACCTGAACTGAGACAAAAAATGGGGGACGCCGCTATAAAAGTAGCCAAAGCATGTAATTATATTGGTGCGGGTACTGTTGAATTTTTAGTAGATAAAAATCATAATTTCTTTTTTTTAGAAATGAATACACGTCTTCAAGTTGAGCATCCTGTTACAGAATTTATTACGGGAATTGATTTGGTAGAACAGCAAATTAAAATTGCCGATGGTCAAGCCATACCCTTTAAACAAGACGACTTAAATATTTCGGGACACGCCGTAGAATTACGGGTTTATGCCGAAGATTCTATGAATAATTTCCTCCCAAGTGTAGGGAATTTAAGCGTCTATAAAATCCCGAAAGGCAAAAATATAAGGGTTGATAATGGTTTTGAAGAAGGTATGGACGTCCCTATTTATTACGACCCTATGCTTTCAAAACTCATCACTTACGGAAAAACACGTATTGAGGCTATCCAATTAATGATTAAAGCCATTGATAATTACAAAATTGAAGGCGTAAAAACCACTTTACCTTTTGGTAAATTTGTATGCCAACACGAAGCTTTTAGGACGGGTAATTTTGATACACATTTCGTAAAAAATTACTATGTGGCCGAAAAACTTCAAGACACTGTTAACAACAAAGCTAAAATTGCGGCTTTAGTAGCCCTTAAATTATATTTAGAAGATCAAAAGAAATTGAGACTCCCTGTCTCAAACTAAAAGCCTTTTTTAAAATGGATTCAAAAATCAATAATTTAAAAAAACGTCTAGACGAAGCTTATTTAGGTGGCGGTCAAACACGCATAGACAAACAACACAGCAAAAAGAAATTAACAGCAAGAGAACGCATTGATTACCTACTAGACGAAGGGTCTTTTGAAGAAATGGGGGCTTTGGTTACCCACAGAACCACCGATTTTAACATGGATAAGGAAGTCTATTACGGAGATGGTGTGGTTACGGGATATGGCACTATTAACAGTCGTTTGGTGTATGTTTTTGCACAAGATTTTACCGTATTCGGCGGTTCTCTATCTGAAACCCATGCCGAAAAGATTTGTAAAGTAATGGATCAAGCTCTTAAAGTTGGGGCGCCTATGATAGGTCTTAATGATTCGGGTGGTGCTAGAATTCAGGAGGGCGTTAGATCTTTAGGCGGTTATGCCGATATTTTTCACAGAAATGTACAAGCTTCGGGGGTCATTCCGCAATTATCTGCCATTATGGGACCCTGTGCCGGCGGGGCGGTTTATTCTCCGGCTATGACCGATTTTACTTTGATGGTAGAAAACACGAGTTATATGTTTATAACCGGTCCGAATGTGGTAAAAACAGTCACAAATGAAGTGGTAACGGCCGAAGAATTAGGCGGTGCCAATACCCATGCCGTAAAATCGGGAGTTACACATATCACCTCATCAAATGACGTGCAGTGCTTAGAAGATTTAAAATCTTTATTGACATATATCCCACAGAGTAATAAAAAAACGACGCCAAAACTACCCTACAAATTAAAAGATGAAACTAGAGAAGTATTAGGAAATATAATTCCCGATAATCCCAATAAACCCTACGATATGCATCAGGTTATAAAAGGTATTATTGACGCCGATTCTTTTTTTGAAATTCATAAAGATTTTGCCGAAAATATAATCGTTGGTTTTGCCCGAATTGGCGGCAGAAGTATTGGCATTGTTGCCAATCAGCCTATGCATTTAGCGGGCTGTTTAGATGTAAACAGTTCTGTTAAAGGCGCGCGCTTTACGCGATTTTGCGATTGCTTTAATATCCCTTTATTGGTATTGGTAGATGTGCCCGGATTTTTACCTGGAACAGATCAAGAATGGCGTGGTATTATTACCAACGGTGCCAAATTGCTCTACGCTTTAAGCGAAGCTACCGTTCCTAAAGTGACGGTTATTACCCGAAAAGCCTATGGAGGCGCTTATGACGTGATGAACTCTAAACACATTGGTGCCGACTTAAATTTGGCTTGGCCGTCGGCAGAAATTGCCGTTATGGGCGCTAAAGGCGCTGCCGAAATCATCTTTAAAAACGAGATAAAAGCGGCTAAAAATCCGACCGAAAAATGGCAAGAAAAAGAAGCCGAATACGCGGCTAAATTTGCCGACCCATACAGAGCAGCCCGACGCGGTTTTATCGACCAAGTAATTCT
>CAZGZH010000344.1:0-2505 GCA_964529645.1 uncultured Flavobacteriaceae bacterium | reverse complement strand
ATACACTTTTAAAAAAGCAAGTAGAAAGCTTATTAAAAGACAAAGCTAAAAATTTAAAAGCCGCTTTAAAAAACAGTATCACCAAAATAAACGGTGTTAACTTTTTAGCGACTACTGTAGATTTAGACGCACAAGGTATTAAAACTTTGGCTTTTGAATTGGGTGCCGAAATAGACAATCTGTTCTTTTTAGCAGGTGCTAATGTAAATGGCAAAGCGCTCCTTTCTTTGTACATCTCAAAAGAATTGGTAGCGAGCAAAAACCTCAATGCAGGGACTATTATTCGCGAACTGGGTACACACATTCAAGGCGGTGGTGGTGGCCAAGCCTTTTTTGCCACAGCCGGCGGTAAAAACCCTGCGGGTATTACAGCGGCGCTTAAAGCGGCAGAAGCTTATTTAAGTTAGTCTTTTTTTAAATACAAGTATCTTGATTTCAAGCTAATAAATAGTTATATCTGTTGGGGTATAATGAGTTGCAAGCAATTTAAATGAAAAGCCTACCAGAAGAATATAAATTGATAAAAAAGATTCAATTCCTATTGAATAATTATTTGAGTTCAACTGATACTAAAGTTGAAATTAGGTCTAATGAACTTTATGATGTTATCAAGAAAAATTCAACTTTAAGGGCAAAATTTCCTACAAATAAAGAACTGAATCAATTTTTAAGAAAATATCATAAAAAGGGAGTAATGAAATTTTTTTTTAAACTATAGAGTTGATGATACAAATAACAATTTTTATCATAAGGAGTACCTGATTTAGCAATAGTAAAGGCATTGTCGATAAGCTCAATATTGTAATATTAATCATTATAATATCTTTTAGTTATAACTTTTGGTCATTATGATAATAGTTTATACCTTTGTGTAAAAAGATAGGAACTAGTATGTATCAAAGAATAATTGAGAATATAATATGTGAGAAAATTGGAAAAGGAAAAGCAATAATAGTTGTTGGCGCAAGACAAGTTGGGAAAACGACTTTAATCAAGGGATTACTAAAAGAGAGAAAATACTTATTTTTAGACGCAGATGACCCGTCAACAAGAAAGCTATTGACGAGTCCGAATACAGAACAAATACGAAGTATAATCGGTGAAAATAAGATTGTTTTTATAGACGAGGCTCAAAGGATTAAAGGAATCGGCTTAACTTTAAAATTAATTACAGACCAATTTTCTGCTGTACAGCTATTTGTTTCAGGATCGTCATCATTTGATTTAGGAAATCAACTAAACGAACCCTTAACAGGTAGGAAATGGGAATATGAATTATTTCCGATTTCATGGGAAGAGTTTGAAATGAAAGAAGGCTACGTCAAAGCCGAACAACAACTTGAAAATCGTTTATTATACGGCATGTATCCGGAAGTGTTAAACGATAAAGGAAATGAACGAGAAGTCTTGAAAAACCTTGCAAGTAGTTATTTATACAGAGATATTTTAGCTTTTTCAGAAATAAGAAAACCAGAAATATTGGATAATCTATTGTTGGCACTAGCATTACAAGTAGGGAATGAAGTAAACTACAATGAATTAGCGCAAACAATTGGTGTTAATAAGATTACGATTCAAAAATACATCGACATCCTTGAAAAAGGATATATAGTTTTTAGATTGAATAGTTTCAGTAGAAATTTAAGAAACGAAATTAAACGGAATAGAAAAATCTATTTTTATGATAACGGCATAAGGAATATGATTATTGGGAGTTTCAATCCTCTTGCCTTACGAACAGATGTTGGCGCTCTTTGGGAGAATTTTTTAATATCAGAACGAAAAAAACATAATATTTATAGAAATACTTTTGCAAGAATGTACTTCTGGCGTACAAAACAACAACAAGAAGTAGATTATGTAGAAGAAAAAGATGGAAGAATCTATGGCTTTGAATTTAAGTGGAAAGCTAAATCAAAAATCAAGTTACCTGAAACCTTTGTAAAAACATACAATGCTAAAACGAAAATAATTGATAGCACTAATTTTAGAGAATTTCTAAAGAGTTAGTGCCTGTGTACAACAAAGAACCGCGTTAAAAAATAAAAATGATAGAATCATCAAGCAAAAAAGATTTTATTCCAGCACTTGGTTATAATTGGCTAACAGGAATGTATGATTTGACCATAAAATTGACAATGCCCGAGAAAAAATTTAGAAACAAACTAATAGAAGTAGTTAATCCAAAAGTAGATGAAGAAATACTTGAATTTGGATTTGGCACTGGTCAAAATTTGATAATTGGAAAACTAAAAAGTCCTAAAAGTAAATTTAGTGGTTTAGATATTGATCCAAAAGTTAAATTAATTACAGAAAAGAAATTAAATAAAAGACATTTAAACATTCCTTTGTTTTTATATGATGGAGGAAAATTTCCCTTTAAGAAGGGTGTATTTGATAAAGTTTATAGTTCTTTAGTTTTTCACCAACTTGACACAAAAACTAAAAAAGATTGTCTGAAAGAAATCTATCGCGTTTTAAAACCAAATGGACAGCTGGTTATAG
>CAZGZH010000343.1:0-2535 GCA_964529645.1 uncultured Flavobacteriaceae bacterium | reverse complement strand
TTTTAATTTATTAGCTTCAGCAGCAGACTTTATTATTTGCGCTTTTGTTTTAAGGCGTTCTGAAAACCAAAATGTAATTAAAGAAAAAGTAGTACCTACCAAAGCAGAAATTAAAATATTTAAATCAATTGCTGAAAACATTTTATTGTAATCCTCAAACCCCCGCTCTCAACTATTTTCTACACCCCAAATAGAAAAAAATCGCCTTTTATTTTTCGTAAAAATTTTTTCTGCTCCAGGAATTTTACCCCAAGTAGCATTTCCAACGTGCATAACTACACCTGCTTTAACCAGTGTATAATTATTTTGTTTAAGTCGAAACCACAAATCACGATCTTCCCACATACCCCACAAAAACGATTCATCTAATCCTTTAAGTTTTAAATAAACTTGTTTTCGCATTGCCCACAACGCACCAAACATTTCACCAGGTACAACTACCTTTGTATTTGTAACTATGAAATCGACAGGTTTTAAAGTTTGATGTGCACTAATTGCACCAATAGTTGCATCCTGTTGAAAAAGAGTCAACGCCATCGAAAGCCAATCGTGCACAAAAAACAAATCGTTGTTTGCAACTACAACAAATTCACCGGTTGCTTCTTGCACTCCCTTATTTACAGCTGGTCCATAACCCTTATTCTTTTTAAAGTGAATATATCGATCAGCTAATGGTTTTAACACTGTTGTGCCGTAATTACTACCATTATCAACCAGTACAAGTTCAAAAGGTAACCGGCTTTGACGACGTAAAGAAAAAACCATTGCCGAAGTATAACCTAAAAGTTCATACCACCAGTACTGATTGTTTTTTGGTAACCATACTGGCACAATTACGGAAACAAGAGAACTATTGTCCATGTAAAAAATCCAAAAGACTCGCAGCCCGATGTGCGTAGACAACAACTGTTGGCGACTCTAAAAAACTAGTGGCGGCTTTAACAACTACTGGCTGTTCTTGCAACGGATTTCGTGTTGCCGCTACTATGATAACAGCTGTCGAAATTGTAGTTGAGTTTTCAGCTTTTTGTGCCGCACCAATAACTGTTGGAATGTCTTGTATACACACTGAACCCGAACAAATTGGTGAATTTTGAGCGAACTCAACCGGCAGCATAAATATTAAAAAACCTAAAACCAACACTGCAACAGTAAAAATAATATGTTGTTCTTTTTTAGTCATTCTGTTTACCTTCCTACTAAATCAACTAATTTTGCAGCAATCCAATATAAAACCACTATAATTGCTATAAATCCCAAAACTATTTTCTTCCACACGATATTTTCTCTTGTATTTGTTGCAACCAACTTATAATTGTTTGTAAAAAAGCACACCAGAATCCTTCTACTGGCGGAACGGGAGGTTCAGGATTTAAATTCCAAGGCACATCAAAATTATATTCGGGTAATGCTAAACGTAATTTTTCAAACACGTCTGGTTTAACTGAATTTTCTCGATACCAATTCAAATGAGTGCGGAGTCTTTCATGAAAAGCAGTAGGTCTCGTATCAAAAGAAGCCCAGGGACGTGAGAAATCTTCAGTAAAAATAAAAGCTGCTTTAATACGTGGATCAAAAGACAATTGTACATCGTAAATACCCAACTGTTTATAAACATATTTATCGGCTGCCGCATCTAAAGTAGAGTTAGCAGCCATCAACTGCCAACCTAATTGTTCTTTACCAATAACCAGATTATCAAAACCTGTTTCTGTAATTATAAGAGGTACATCAAATGGGATCATATTAAAACGACCCTGATTCCAACCATATTCAAATTCTATTCCTTTTTCAGACCAGTATTCATGAAGACCTACAAGACTTCCAGTTTCTAGAACTGTTTGCATTAGATTTTTAAAGGGTGTCCAATCGGCAATCGCATCTTTAACATCATGATTTGTAGGCCAACCTACGCCAATATTCAAAACTACAGAACGTAATCCATAAGAACGCCACATTTGTTCTGCAAACGCTTGATAGTATATTGCAATTAAATCTGGTGATTCTCCAGGACGCCATAAAAGAGGCTCATTTAAGCCTTCAAAAAAACAGCGGGATAATAATTCTGGTGTTATTTGCTTTTCCTTTAAACTTTCTAAAATAATTTGATGCCAGGCAGTTGCATGAGCATCAGCCATTTTTAGAGCGTCTTCTTTTTTAAACAGCTGTTCACGTTTATGCCAATTTTCAGAAATAGGATGATTTCGAAGAACGAAAAAACTATCGGGATGCATAACTGCAGCAACATCTTTTAAATAAGGTATTTTGTCTGAACTGTCAAAAACAAGTTTAAGAGCACGTGCATCCCAAGCACGAAGTCTCTCTAATTCATCTTGTCCAAAATGATCAGGAACTAGATGAGGACATAAATAAGATTTCATTTTCTTACTCCCTTCAAATAAACGTAACACGTTTACTTATATAGTTAGTTGAACCAATCTTTGACCGTATCTAAACAAATTTCGTTCTCTTCGTATTCGTTGATGTGCGGCCAAAACCGGAGTATTTTCAATCGTGTACACTATTGCAGCAGCT
>CAZGZH010000342.1:0-2539 GCA_964529645.1 uncultured Flavobacteriaceae bacterium | reverse complement strand
TTGTTAAAGCTTGTGATTTTTCTGTAGCCGATAATTTGATTCCTAAATTTGATGAAGTTGCTGTTGATTTCACTCATCAATTTGATTCAGAACATGCACTGCCTGTTATGGGCTCGTGTATGGTTGATATCGATAATGATGGCATTGACGAGTTGTTTATTGGTGGTGGTAAAACGCAACAAGATGGTTTGTTTCAATACAAAAATGGTATTTTTAATAATATTTCAAATCAACTTCCCGCTAAGGTAGGTAATACTTTAAGCGCTATTTCTTATGATTTTAATCAAGATGGTTTGACCGATATTTTAGTAACCCGAGATGAGGGCGTATTTGTTTTGATAAATAACAAGGATAAATTCGTATCGCAAGAAATTGATGTCCATTTAAATAAAAAATCGAGTCCGTTATCTTTAACTTTAGGCGATATCAATCAAGATGGTTTTATAGATATGTTTGTGGCGGGCTATATTAAAAAGGATTTGATGGAAGGTCAAACCATTTTTAATGATAAAAAATATGGTGGATCTAGTGTGCTATTGCTTAATAATGGCGATAATACCTTTACGGATATTACCAAATCTGCCGGATTGGAATATATCCACAATACTTTTCAGGGCATGTTTGTTGATATAAATAATGATGCTAAACTCGATTTGGTTGTGGCTTATGATACAGGCGAACCACGTATTTATATCAATCAAAATGGCATGTCATTTAAACTTCAAAACAACCCGTTAACGGGTAAATATTCGTATCCTATGGGTATTGGATTGGGCGATTACGACAATGATCAAGCACCTGATTTTTTCTTTTCTAATACGGGCACATCGGTTCCAAAAGCATTGGCAAAAGGCGATTTAAAAGACAATCAAGAATTATATACCGATTGGATTTTATTTAATAACGATGGCGCCGGAAATTTTACAGATACCGCCACAGCAACCAATATAGCCGAATTTGAGTTTTCATGGGGCGCTATTTTCGAAGATTATAATTTAGACGGTAAACAAGATTTGGTGGTGGCCGAAAATTATATTGCTTTTCCGCCTCAAGCTTTGTTTAAATTGCCCTGTCGTTTTTTATTGCAGCAAGCTAACGGTACTTTTGCGGCTACCGAAGAGCAAGCGGGTGTTATTAATAAAAATTATGCCATTACGCCTTTGAGTTCCGACTTTAACAACGACGGTTATCCCGATTTGGTTTATGCCAATCTCAATGGGCAAGTAAAAGCATTTATTAATAAAGGGGGTGCTGCAAATTATTTAAAAATCAGCTTGACTGATAAGCCCAATTTAATTGGCGCTAGCGTAACCATAGAAACAGAAAAAGGCACACAAACCAACTATAATGTAATTGGCGAAGGTCTGTGTAGCGATCAATCTAACACGATGATTTTTGGTTTAACCAATTTGAATTCTGTGAAATCTGTTACTATAACCGATACCAAAGGAAACAAACAAGTTATTGAAAACCCCGAAATTAATACAACACTTGTTGTAGATGATAAATAAAATTATAAATAACCTTATTTATAGCCTTTTTGTTTTTGGTATTTACGGGACAGGAAGTTTGGGGCTAACCGAATTTCATCATAGTGGTACTTGTCCAAAAATTGGTATAATTCCAGCATGTTATATTATTTTTATATGTCTGATATTACCTTTTGTAACGCATATTTTAAATAAGGGAAAAGTACTTTATTTTGTTTTTACATCTTTGGCATTGGCTATTGCAACTTATGGTACTGTAGGACAATTATTAGGAAATGTTCAATGTCCAAAAACAACAAATGGTTTACCTATGTGTTATATTTCGTTTGTTCTTTTTACAAGTTTAATAATATTAAAAAAGATTCACCTTAAAACAAAATCCTAAAGATTTTGTAGTTTTAAGACGTGTTAGATTCCCTTATAATTCGTAAAATTATCCATGTTGATATGGATGCCTTTTTTGCTTCGGTAGAGCAATTAGACAATCCTGAATTGAGAGGCAAACCCATTGCTGTTGGCGGTGGTACAGAAAGGGGAGTAGTGGCAGCGGCTAGTTACGAGGCGCGTCAATTTGGTGTGTATTCGGCTATGAGTGGTGCCTTGGCTAAGAAAAAATGTTCACAGCTTATTTTTGTAAAACCCCGATTTGAGCGCTATAAAGAAATTTCACAGAAAATCCGCAAAATATTTGACGCTTATACCGATTTGGTTGAGCCTTTGTCTTTAGACGAAGCCTATTTGGATGTCACCGAAAATAAAAAAGGAAACCCTTCTGCAACACTTATAGCAACAGAAATTAGACAACGTATTTATAAAGAATTGGGTTTACATGCATCAGCAGGAATTTCTATCAATAAATTTGTAGCCAAAGTTGCTTCAGATATCAATAAACCCAACGGTCAAAAAACCATTCCACCAGAAGACGTTCTGTCTTTTTTAGAAGCCTTACCCATAGAAAAATTTTACGGTATTGGCAAAGTAACGGCGGCTAAAATGTACAATCTGGGTATTTTTAAAGGCGCCGATTTAAAAAAGAAATCCCTTTATTT
>CAZGZH010000341.1:0-2547 GCA_964529645.1 uncultured Flavobacteriaceae bacterium | reverse complement strand
CGAAGGATAGGTATATAAATCATTCACATAAATTTTTTATAAATTTTTACAATTTTTGAATTAAAAAAAATTCAATTAAGGAAAAAGGATTTATTTTTTTCTTAATTAAATTGAAGGTTTATTTAAAAATGGGAAAACAAAAAAAATTATAAAACCATAAATCTTTTCTAGGATTATACTATGCTGGAGAAAAATTACTAAAAAAAGGCTGTTTTGCCTTATCGGATGCCGAATTAATTGCCATCCTTATAGGAAGTGGTAGTAGGAATGAAACAGCTGTGGCTTTAGCTAAGCGTATTTTGGCTTCTGTAGATTATAATTTACAGACTCTTGCTAAGCTAAGTGTTGAAGATCTAATGCAATTTAAAGGAATTGGAGAAGCGAAAGCCATAAGTATTATAACAGCACTAGAATTGGGTAAAAGACGCCGACTTGAAAAGGCATTGGAACTCAAAAAAATTACGAGTAGTAAATCAGTTTATGAGCTTATGCAACCTTTATTAGGCGATTTAGAACACGAAGAATTTTGGGTTTTGTTTTTAAATAATGCGAATGTTGTTTTAAGTAAACAATGTTTGAGCAAAGGAGGTCTTACAGGTACTTTAGTAGATACCAGATTGGTATTTAAACCGGCTTTATCGCATTTGGCTACAGGAATTATATTGTGTCATAACCATCCTTCTGGCACTTTAAAACCAAGTGATTCTGATAAACAATTAACACAAAAAATTACCCAAGCGGGACTAAGCCTAGATATAAAAGTTTTAGACCATCTTATAATTACAGAAAAAGCGTATTTTAGCTTTGCAGACGAAGGCTTACTATAAATGTTATTAATTTACACACACAAAATAACCCCGCGGTTAACTTATACGTTTAATCAGATTTTTAAACGCATTTTGTTAATACCTATAAAATTTACAACTAAAATTGATGAATTTGTGGCGCATAATGGGCCAAAAATCACTTACACAAAAACACCGCTTAGCAATGAATTTTTTATTAAAAGTAGCGATTTACTCTTTGAACAAGGTTTTAGCGATATAGAAATAAATGTCGCTATGTGGGATGAGGTTCCTTGCTTTTTTAAAGCTGGCAATAAATCTGTAATACCCTTTGATATTTTTGCTGCCAGTTTTTATTTATTGAGTCGCTACGAAGAGTATTTACCCCATGTAAAAGATACGTTTGAACGTTTTCCTGCTACAGAAAGTTTGGCCTTTAAAAATAATTTTTTAGAAGAACCTGTTGTAGATATTTGGGCATTAAAACTCAAGACATTATTACAAGAAAAATATGACACTATTGAATTTGGTAAGCGTGATTTTAAAGCTATTTCTACCATAGATATTGATAGCGCTTATGCATTTAAACATAAAAATATTGTAAGAACTATTGGTGGGTTTATAACCGATACTTTTTCTTTTAAGTTTAAAAATTTGTGGCTGCGTTTTATGGTGGCATTTAATTTTAGAAAGGATCCTTTTAATCAATTTTCTAAACTTTTAAATTTGCAAAAAACCTATGATATCCCTACAATATTTTTCTTTTTAGTGGGTGATTATACCACTTACGATAAAAACGTATCGCATAACAATTTAAAATTTAAATCGCTTATAAAATCGGTGGCCGATTACGCTCAAGTAGGTATCCATCCGTCATTTTTTACAATGAAAAATGAAACGACGCTAAAAAAAGAAATAAAAAGGTTAGAAGATATTTTGAATACACCCATAAAAAAATCGCGGCAACATTATTTACGGATGGATTTACCAGATACCTATCAAAAACTCATAGATTTAGAAATTTTTGAAGATCATACTATGGGTTATGCCCAACATTGTGGTTTTAGAGCGGGTACTTGTACACCCTTTTATTTCTATGATTTAGATTTTGAAATTCAGACACCTTTAAAGATATATTCTTTTGCCCTTATGGATGGTACTTTAAAAGATTATCTTTTTATGTCTGATAAAAAAGTTCTTTTAAAAATAAAGAATTTAATAGATAAAGTTAAAGCTGTTGACGGCACTTTTATTAGTTTATTCCATAACGAAACCTTAAGTGAAATGGGTAGATGGCAGGGCTGGTCTAAAATTTATACGGAGATGTTAAAATATGTTTCTACCAAAGAAACAACGACACATGATTAGGTATTTAAAAAGCAAAGAGATTGATTTTAAGAAATACGATTATTGTGTTTTAAAGGCCATACAATCTAAAGTTTATGCTTTTAGTTGGTACTTAGATGCTGTTTCAGAAACTTGGGATGTTCTGGTTTTAGGTGATTATGAAGCTGTAATGCCATTGCCAAATCGTAAAAAATACAGAATCAAATATATTTTTCAACCCAATTGGATTCAGCATTTAGGAATATTTTCTAGAAGTAATTTAACAGATAATCAAAGAGCTGTTTTTATAAAAAAAATCCCTAAAAAATTTACCCTTATAGATTATAATACCAATTTTAAAACACCAAAAGCACAAGAGCAGATAAATTATATCTTGACTTTAAAAAAAGATTATAAATCAATTTTTAAAGCTTTT
>CAZGZH010000340.1:0-2574 GCA_964529645.1 uncultured Flavobacteriaceae bacterium | reverse complement strand
AAAATTAAAAAATCTGGTAAAACAGTATTAGGAGAGCACGGATTTGATCCTATAAACAAAGATATGCACGCTATATTTTATGCCAACGGACCGGCTTTTAAAACAGATTTTGAAGTGCCTTCGGTAAAGAATATCCATATTTATCCCTTAATGTGTAAGATTTTGGGTATTGCTATTCCCAATAACATTGACGGCAAATTAAGTCAACTAGAAGCTGTATTAAAAAAATAGTGGCTTAAGAAATGAATCATAATCTCACATGAGTATTCCCTTGGCGGAAGGCGACAATTAAAAGTTGCAAACCACTGAAATAATCAACTTTAATATATAATGAGGGTTCACGCAAAGTGAACCCTCATTTAGTTAGCAACATTACAATTCAGCCTTAAAAAACAACAATTCATCATGTCTTTTTTATTTTTCTAGCTAACACTGGTCATATTTGTATCGTTAAATACAACAAGTATGATTAAAGTTACAAACCTATCAAAATCTTACGGCGATTTAAAAGCCTTAGACAATATCAATTTTACCATTAAAAAAGGAGAAATATTTGGACTACTTGGCCCTAATGGGGCGGGTAAATCTACGAGCCTAAAGATTCTAAGTACATTATTAAGTGCTGATACAGGTCAAATTGAAATTGATGGCTTTTCCTTATCGGATAATTTAGCACGTTGCAAAGAGATTATTGGGGTGGTACCTCAAGAAATTGCTTTGTACGAAGATTTTTCAGCTTATAACAATCTGCTTTTTTGGGGTCAACTAAACGGTGTTACAGGTTTAGAACTGCGCTCAAAAATTGATGTATTGCTTGAACTTATTGGTTTAGCACATAGAAAAAACGATTTGATAAAAACCTATTCGGGCGGCATGAAACGCCGTGTAAATATTGCTGTGGCTTTATTACACGAGCCTAAAATCCTCTTTATGGATGAACCCACAACGGGTGTCGATCCGCAAAGCAGGAATAAAATCTTTGATATTATTGAAGACCTCAATAAAAAAGGGCTAACTATTATTTACACAACACATTATATGGAAGAAGTAGAACGACTGTGCAATACCATTGCCATCATCGATATGGGCAAAATTGTGGTACAAGGCACAAAAGCCGAATTGCAAAAAAAGTGCGATTTAAAAGAAGCAGTCAGTTTAGAATTTGAAACATTTACTAATGAACAACTATCCGGATTTCAAAATGAGGTATCCCATAAAATGACTGTGAATAATAACACATTGACAGTAGAATGCAATATCAATCAAGATTTAGAAATGCTCCTTTCAAAATGTAAAATTCATGGTCTCATTTTAAAAAATATTGATATCCATAAATCAAATTTAGAGTCTATTTTTTTACAACTCACAGGTAAACAACTCCGAGACTAACTTAAAATTAACCACAATGAAAACTATATTGCTTATAATAAAAAAGGATTTAAACTTATTTTTAGCTTACAAAAAAGGGCTCATCCTAACATTTTTAGTGCCCATTATTTTAATCTCACTATTTGCTTTTGCCTTTGGAGGTATAGGTAAAGACTCTGATGATATTAAGGAAATTACCTTACTCTATGCCGATAAAGACAATAGTTTGTTATCTAATAAAATAACAGCGTCGTTAGATTCTTTAAAAGAAATAAAAATGACGGCTATTACAGAAGACAAAGGTTTAGAACTGCTTAAAAAAGGTAAAGAAGTTGCTTTACTTATCATTGAAAAAGGTCTACAAAACTCTGTTAATCAGTCAAAGCAATTACCTGTTGTTTTAAAATACGACGCCTCTCACCCATTTGAATACGGCATTTTAAAATCTATTGTCACCGGAAAAATAATCAGTGCCAGTATGAAAGATTTTCAAAAAAATAAAATAAACACCTATATTAATTCAAATTTTACAGATTTATCTACTAACACCAAAGAAAAAATAATGCACGATATAGATAATAACGTAGCTATGAATAGCGATTCAGGTGCTCTTAGTTTGAAATCAGAATCTGTATCAAGTAACAAGAATGATAACAAAAATCTAGGACTCATTCAGGCCGTAGCTGGTACAGCCATTATGATGCTCTTATTTAGCATTACAGGTATTGGTGGTGGCTTACTAGAAGAAAAAGAATCGGGTACTTTAACAAGATTGCTCTATGCACCTATTAAAGCAACCGATTTATTATTTGGTAAAATGGGGGCTATTTTAATTATTTCTATTGTGCAATTAGGTATTATGTTTGTTTTTACTTGGTTGGCTTTTGGTTTACCTATTTTTAATGATCTAACCAGCTTGGTAGTACTGACTGTTGCAGTCGCGTTTTCGGTTGCTAGTTTTGGTATTTTTTTAGTGTCTATAGCCAAAACCAGACAACAACTTCAGAATTTAAGCACCATTACCATTTTAGTCATGTCTGCCTTGGGTGGCAGTATGATTCCGTTATTTATTATGCCAACCATCATGCGCAAGATTGCGGTTATCAGCCTTAATTATTGGGGTATTCAGGGTTATTACGATATCTTTTGGCGTGCATTGCCTTTTACAGATGTCTTGCCAAGAATAGGCGTCCTAGTGTTGATAGG
>CAZGZH010000339.1:0-2580 GCA_964529645.1 uncultured Flavobacteriaceae bacterium | reverse complement strand
GCTGTTAAAGCGGCACGAATGCTTCTGCCAGAAAACAGTACGTCGTCTATAAAAACTACTTTTTTATTTTCTATCGTAAAATTTATGTCTGTTTTATTAGCTTCTAACGGTTCATCGCGACGTCTAAAATCATCTCTGTAAAAAGTTATGTCTAATTGGCCTAGTTTAAGGTCGCTAATTTTATAATCTTTTTGAAGGATTTGTGCTAATCTATTGGCTAAATAAACACCTCTTGGTTGTAAGCCAATAAGGACGGTATCCTTAAAATCGGTATGATTTTCTATAAGTTGACAAGCTAAGCGTTGCAAAATAATTGCTATTGCATTGTTGTTAAGTAGTTTTTTCTTAGCCATTTTTAGCAATATAGTGTTGCTGTTTTGGGAGACAAAGTTACATTTTTTTTAATTGTTTCTGCTTAAAATAATTTGTTAATTAATTTGTTAAAAACAAATGTTTATAAAGCTTTTCTAGTTGTAGGCTTATTGTAAATTTAACCATCTGCTTATTAGATTTTATTTATGGAAGATTTTTCTTCGGAAAACAGTGATTTTTATATTTCAAAATTCGAATCGATGTTGAAAACCAATAGTGTTTTTTTCTTTGACGCGACAGCTTTTGAAAATATTACACATCATTATATGGACAATGGAAAAATAGCGCTAGCCCAAAAAGCTTTAAAACTAGGTCTAGAACAGCATCCTTCTTCTGTTGCTTTACAATTGGTAAAAGTAGAATTATTCATTTTTGATAATAAATTAAAAAAAGCAGAAAACCTATTGCAAAAATTGATTGAAATTGAACCTTCTAACGAAGAAATATTTATTCAAAAAGCCAATATATTATCTAAAAGAGATAAACATTTTGAAGCTATTGAAGCTTTAGAAATGGCGCTTAATTACTCTGATAATCAAGAAGATATTTATGCTCTTATGGGGATGGAATTCTTGTACTTAGACGAATTTGAAGCCGCACGTTTAAATTTTGCAAAATGTCTCGAAGTAGATTACGAAGATTATTCATCTCTTTATAATGTTGTGTACTGTTTTGAAATGTTACATCAGCACGATAAAGCTATCAGTTATTTAAAAAATTATATTGATAAAGATCCTTATAGCGAAGTGGCTTGGCATCAAATAGGACGTCAATATTTTGCACTAGAAAATTATGAGGAAGCTTTAAGAGCTTTTGATTATGCCGTTGTAATTGATGAATATTTTTTAGGCGGTTATCTAGAGAAAGCCAAGACACTTGAACAATTAAAACGTTACGAAGAAGCTATTGAAAATTATCTCATCACACTCAAATTAGCAGACGCCACGTCTTTTACATATTTACGTATTGGTAGCTGTTATGAAGCTATGGGAAATGCAAAAATGGCTTTAAAATTTTATGACAATACCGTTCATGAAGATCCCCTTTTAGATAAAGGTTGGTTGGCTTTAACCAATATAAATTTTATAGAAGGGAATTACGAAAAGGCTTTGAATAGTATTAATAAAGCGCTTAAAATTGACGATAAAAACAGTCTTTATTGGCGTAAATACAGCCAGGTTACTTTAAAACTAAACTTATTTGAAGAGGCTTGTTTGGGTTTTAAAAAATGTATTGAATTACAGGACGACGTTTTAGATATTTGGCTGGGCTATGCCGATATCTTGGTTTTTTTAGGCGAAAACAAAGAAGCATTATCACTTTTAAATGATGCTAAAAAATTACATAATAAAAGCGTTGAAATTAGTTACAGAATAGCCTGTTTACAATTTCTTTTTAAGAATGAAAAAGAAGCACTTAAAGTGTTAAACAAAGCTTTAAAGAGAGACTTTGATTATCATTTAGAAGTGAAAGATTTATTTCCAAATGTTTTTAAACTGTCGGCTGTACAAAAATGTATTGTCAATTTTAAGAAAGTTTAAAATTTACAAACCGACTTACTTATTTTTTAGTCCCAAATATATATTTCGAGTATAAACTACAAAGCCGAACATCTGTCCAATAAACAAAACGGGGTCTTTACGCATAATGGCATAACTCAATATCATTAAAGAACCCACTAAACTGAGTATCCAAAACCCAGATGGTAAAGACGATTCTTTGTTTTTTTCTGAATACAGCCATTGATATATAAATCGTAATGTAAAAACTACTTGCGCAACGCTTCCCCAAATGAGCAATGCCGTTGAAATGTTTTTATTTCTAAATAGACGGTCAATATCGTATAAATTATTATTAAAAGAATAGGTAATAATCACAAAGGGGAAGAGGTATAAAAATACCCTTAAAACTGTTGGTAATTTTTGCCAAGACTTTTGTAATTGCATATTGCGGATGTAAATAAAATAGGTCAATACTTGACCGAGCATTATGGCAAAATCATCGCGTAACCACCCATATACAAATAATAAAAAGGAAGCCATTAAACTGAGTTCCCAAAAGAGCTCTGGTGTTAGTACGCGTTTGGCTTTTTCAGATTTAAACCATTGCAATAGTAATCTAGCCGAAAATAAAATTTGGGCTAAAAAACCAATAACGTACACAAAACCTTTATAAGATAGCCAATCGCTCATTTATTTTAAAGTCGTT
>CAZGZH010000338.1:0-2584 GCA_964529645.1 uncultured Flavobacteriaceae bacterium | reverse complement strand
GTAAAATTGCGTTTTAATTGGAATGCCGCTATTGCGATGGATCCATTTGACAGCAACACCCTTTATTTTGGTAGTCAATTTGTACATAAATCTACCAATCAAGGATTTGAATGGCAAATTATGTCGCCCGATTTAACCACAAACGATTCCGATAAACAAAAACAATACGACAGTGGCGGCTTAACCATGGACGCCACAGGTGCCGAAAATTATTGTACTATTATTGCTATTACACCCAGTGCTTTAGAAAAAGGCGTCATTTGGGTGGGAACCGATGATGGCAATGTACAACTGACTAAAAATGGCGGTGAGAGCTGGAAAAACCTCACAAAAAATATAAAAGGTTTACCCAAAAATAGCTGGATAACTCAGATTAAAGTATCGGCTTCTGCGCACGGCGAAGCTTATGTTGTAGCAAACCATTATCGCAGTTTCGACTTTAAACCGTATCTTTTTAG
Organism: uncultured Flavobacteriaceae bacterium; assembly: GCA_964529645.1. Taxonomy (GTDB): domain Bacteria; phylum Bacteroidota; class Bacteroidia; order Flavobacteriales; family Flavobacteriaceae; genus CG1-02-35-72. The sequence continues at coordinate 2,126 of CAZGZH010000338.1, read as the reverse complement.
AACCCGCAATTATGGTAAATCTTGGGAAAATTTATTATCTGATAAAGATGAAACTTTTGGATACACCTTGTCTATGATGCAAGACCCCAAAGAGAAACGCCTTATTTTTTTAGGAACAGAATACGGCTTATACGTGAGCATAGACGAAGGTAAAAATTGGACAAAATGGACCAATCACTATCCAACCGTACCTACTTATGATATGACTATCCAAGAGCGTGAAGACGATTTGGCTATTGCTACTTTTGGGCGTGCTATATGGATTTTGGATGATATAAAACCGCTTCGTGTACTGGCTAGAAAAGGAAATAAAATCCTTAAACAACAGCTTAATGTTTATCCTACACCTACTGCTTATATTCCCGAAATTCAGCAGCCTAATGGCACACGCTTTGCGGCTAATGCTATTTTTAATGGCGAAAATAAAAGACGCGGTGCTATGCTGAGTTATAGCGTCAATCTGATTAAAAAATCTAAAAAAGACAGTACTGCTAAAGTGCCTAAAAATATTATTGTGAAAATTTATGACAACAGTAATAAGCTCATACGAACACTCAAACAAAAAGTTCCCAAAGAAAACGGATTACATCGTATGTATTGGGGTTTAGAAGAAAAAGGTATCAACCGTCCGTCAAGGAAATTGCGAAAATCTAAAAACGAGCCCGGTGGTATTACCGTTTTACCAGGTACTTACAAAGTAGTTATGAATTATGGAAAAGCTAAAGATTCTACTACTGTAAGCGTTAAATACGACTTACGTAAAGACATGCCTTTAGCTGTTTTAAAAGCCAAACGGACTATGCAAAAAGAGGTTGGAAAAGAAATGGATTTGGCTTACCGTGCCATCAAACAGGTTTTAGAATCTAAAAAAATTGTCAGCAATTTTAAAAAGCAATTAAAAGAAAAAAAAGACAAGAAATACAAAGAATTGCTTAAAACACAAGATGCTGTTTTAAAATCTTTTAACGGCTTATTAGATGATATGTTTGGTAAAGAAGACAAGCGTCAAGGCATAACGGCTACTAAAGACCCTAGCAACATTTCTTATTTGTTTGTGGCTAACAGATATATCAGCTCACTGCAAACAGCGCCCGGCAATACAGAACGCACACTTTTAAACAATGCCAAAGCTAAAGTTGGTGCTGTTGTCGCTAAAATAAATACTTTCTTTAAAACAGATTGGGCTGCGTATCGCACAAAAATGGAAGCTCTAAAACTCTCTCCTTTTAAAGAGGTTAAAGAAATTAAGTAGTAAGTCAACCGACCAATTTTTCTAATTTAAAGTCCGTCTGATTTAGGTCAGGTGGATTTTTTATTTGCTCGTTTTAATAATCTCTTTTATAGGTTTGTTTTTCTTTTAAAACTTCAATTGCATTACCATTGGCAACTTTAAATCTGGTAACAATAGTTTGATTTTTTTTAGCTTTAGGTATATAGACTTCCAAATGTAAATGAGGTCCTGATGTCCACCCTGTGTTACCACTTAGCGCCATTTCTTGACCAATTTTTACCAAATCGCCTTCTTTTACTTTGCTACTATTTTGTTTTAAATGTACATAACTGGCAAAGGTGCCATCGGAGTGTTCTATCAAAATATAATTGGCATACCGACTAAAATCGGCTGTTTCGCCATGTTTGCTAAAACTGTCAACAACAAGAATCACTTTTCCTCTTCTGATAGCTGTTATAGGCGTACCAATTGGCATAGTAAAATCGAGCGCTTTTTTATTTTGGTGCGTAAAAGCACCGTCGTACCCCTGCCCTATATTAAAAGATTGTCCTTTTTTAAAAGGGAGGTAATATGGAAAATTCATATCGTAAGTAGCTTTAGAAATATTACCTCTATAAACATTGAATTTAAAGCTAAAACTATAGCCTCCTTGACGAACAGCAACTAAATCCATCAATTTAAAATGGCCTTTTTTGGCCGGTATAACAAAAATTCTTTGTCTGCGTGTAGAAGCCTTTAAATTGTCTAAATTTAAGCGTAAAACCACACTTACTTCACAAAATTCATCATTAGCTACAAATAACTGATACCCATTTTCTACTTGTTTATAGTAAACTTTTACTTTAGGCTTGGCTTGAATTGTCAACCCCAAAAAAAATAAAAAAAGGAGAATAAA
>CAZGZH010000337.1:0-2613 GCA_964529645.1 uncultured Flavobacteriaceae bacterium | reverse complement strand
ATCTATCACGCCATCAGACAACATTTCTGTATGTAAGCCTAAATCCTTATGATTTGTCAAATTGCTTAAAACGGCATTAGGAATAACGCCAATACCCATCTGTAAAGTACTCCTATCATCAATAAGCTCTGCTATATAATCGCCTATTTTTTGTTCAATCTTGGTGGGTTTTGGAATAGCCAATTCTACCAAAGGACTGTCTTCTTCAACAAAAGTATCCAATTCAGAAATATGAATAATGCCATCGCCGTGGGTACGTGGCATAAATTTATTTATTTGCGCTATGACGTGTTTGGCATTTGAAATAGCGGCCAAAGTGGCTTCAACAGAGACGCCTAAAGAACAATAACCGTGTTTATCGGGAGGCGAAACCATTATCATGGCCACATCAATAGGTATGATATGGCGTTTAAACAACAAAGGTAATTCGCTTAAAAAAACAGGCGTGTAAGAGCCGTTGCCTTGCTTTAAAGTGGGACGCACATTGCCGCCCACAAAAAAGGAATTCACACAAAAACTATCCTTGTGTTCTATAGCGGCATAAGGGGCATAACCCTCTGTATGTAAATGACTTATTTCTACATCTTTTAATTCACTATGGCGCTCTGTCATAGCATTTATGAGTATTTGAGGGGCTGCCGCAGCGGCCTGAATATAAACGCGATCTCCTGATTTTATAATTTTTACGGCCTCGTGGGCACTTACGGCTTTGTACATCTTCTCTATTTTTGTGCAAAATTACGACTTAATTTGAGTCAAAATCCTGTTAAAAATCATTTTTATATTCACTAAGTTTTAGGTCAAACCCCTTTGTAATCCTTTTTTTGAATTATATTTGTGGGCTATTTAAACTGACTATGATTCATATTAAAACACGCGAAGAAATTGAATTGATGCGCGAAAGTGCGCTTATTGTTTCTAAAACTTTAGGCATGCTTGCCGGCGAAATAAAGCCCGGTGTTACAACCTTGTATTTAGATAAATTGGCCGAAACTTTTATAAGAGACCACAAAGCCGAGCCTGGTTTTTTAGGACTATACGATTTCCCTAACACATTGTGTATGAGTCCAAATTCACAAGTAGTACACGGTATTCCGAATGACACGCCTCTTGAAGACGGCGATATTATTTCGGTTGATTGCGGGTCTATTAAAAATGGCTTTTACGGCGACCATGCCTATACTTTTGAAGTGGGCGATGTTGATGAAGCCACTAAAAAACTCTTAAAAATAACACGCGAAAGTCTCTACAAAGGTATTGCGCAATTTAAAGCTGGTAACCGTGTGGGTGATGTGGGTTTTGCCATTCAAAAATATACCGAAGCCCAAGGTTATGGTGTGGTACGCGAATTAGTAGGTCACGGTTTAGGGCGTGTGATGCACGAAGATCCCGAAATGCCCAATTATGGCAAACGCGGCCGTGGCAAGCAATTTAAAGAAGGTATGGTAGTGGCTATTGAGCCTATGATAAATTTAGGAACACATCGTATAAAACAACTAAGAGATGGTTGGACCATTTTAACAGCAGATGGACAACCTTCTGCGCACTTTGAACATGATGTAGCCATAGTTGATGGCAAACCAGAACTCTTATCGACTTTTAAATACATTCATAAAGCTTTGGGCATTGAAACAGACGAAGAAGATGCTTTTAGAAAAGAACTTCTCGTAGTGTAATGGGCTTTTTTAAAGTTATACTGAATACCATTCCGCGTCCTTGGCTGATTCAACTCAGCTATTTTGCACAACCTTTTTTAGCTATTTGGTTTAAAGGCAACAAATTTACAGATCCCATTGACGGTCAATCTTACCGCAAATTTTTATCTTATGGTTATGAAGTACAACGCCCCAATGTATTAGCGCCGGGCTCCTTGTCTTTAGAACGACACCGTTTGTTGTGGCTGTATTTGCAAAACGAAACCAATTTTTTTACAGCTCCTTTAAAAGTGCTCCATATGGCACCCGAACAGTGTTTTTTAAAACGTTTTAAAAAGCTTAAAAATCTGGACTACACAACCGCCGACCTCTACGCTCCTCACGTAGATGTAAAAGCTGATATTCTTAAGCTTCCCTTTACGGATAACAGTTTCGATGTGGTTTTTTGCAATCATGTTTTAGAGCATATAGAGGATGATAAAAAAGCCATGCAAGAACTTTTTAGGGTACTAAAACCGGGCGGCTTTGGTATTTTTCAGATACCGCAAGACCTCAATCGCGACAAAACTTACGAAGATTTTAGCATTACAAAACCCAAAGAACGCCAAAAACATTTTGGCCAATACGACCATGTGCGCATTTACGGCCGTGATTATTTTGACCGCCTAAGAGCTGTTGGTTTTGACGTTAAAGAGATTAATTATACTGATAAACTAGACGCTAAAACCATAGAAAAATACCGCTTAGCCAAAGGTGAAATACTGCCGGTTTGTTTCAAAAAGTAGGTATTGGAACGCAGATGACGCAGATTTTTATGATAATCTCTGATAAAAATATGTCACTGCGATTCCGCAATTGCGGAAGTGGCAGTCTCTAAATTATTGATACGATGACTTTGAGTCATCGTATCAATCTCATTTAAACTGAATTACTAAGCCTCTTAAAATCCAGCCCCCCA
>CAZGZH010000336.1:0-2618 GCA_964529645.1 uncultured Flavobacteriaceae bacterium | reverse complement strand
GTAGTTTAACATTTTTTCAGTGCTTGGCTGTCCCGAACCCCATGCAAGTTGCATAGCTTTCTTGTCTATGCCCATCACTACGTAAGGGTCTACTTTTAGAGCATATCTATAGCAAGCATCTAAAGTAAACGTATCTTTATTGAACCATTGAAGCTTAGAAAGAAGTAAAGTGTCTTCCCAAGTTTTTTGTTTATAATAAGTTATTGGTGCTCCAACAACTTTTCCAAGTTGTGTTTGAATTGTAGATACTTCGTAAGAAACATTATGACATACTATATGACAAGTCTTAATAAAAGTCAAAAGTTCAAGTATTTCTGGTGTTCTAACTAAAAGTGCTGCATTCCAGCCTTCTTGATAAAACTGTGCTAGTCTTATTTTACCATAAAGCCCTTTTGTTTCAAGGTCAAAAGCAAGAGGGTTTAATAAGTTAACCGAATCTTTTACTTCTTGCAATGTTGTAAGCTTAAATACTAAAGGTCTCATGTTATTTCCTTTAAAATAAAATGTAGGGTTACCGAAGTAACCCTACACTTTACACTATTACAAACTTATTTTAGGTGTGTTAGACTGCGCAGCTTTGTCAGATTCTTGAGCTTCAAATCCATCCTCATTTAGCTCCTCACCAGTCCAAGCTTCTGCGTCATCTTGGGCCTCAAATCCTGCATCGTCAGCAAATTCAATAAACCGAGTAAGCTGAATTGCATTCAAATACAAAGTAACCCCAACGTTCGGGCCATTTTGATAAATATCCATAGCTCCTGAGATTGCTCCTCTAGAACCATTACCAATCTTTCGGCCTCCAAGAGCAACTTCCGCACCTTTAGCGTTCATTGTTTTTATAACCTTAGGCTTACCATCTTTAAAAGTAGTGCCAGTCCAGAAATTAATTAAGTAATTTCCAGTAGGTTGTGAGTCACCATTTTCATCTTTTATAAATTCTTCACGAATACCATTTGACTTCGGCTTAACTTTACCTTTTGGTTTATTATCTTTCCAAAAAGTTTCAATTATGTTTTTAACTTGAGCAAGTTCAGTACTGTCCGCAGGAAAAGAAACAGAAGCAACGAAACGATCTTTACCATTAAGGTCTTTTTTGCCCTGACCTGTAATAAAAATCCACTTCAGTTCACCTATAGGTGTTACTATACGTTGTGCCATAATTAGCTCCTAATTAGCTCTAAATGTAGGTAGTTCAAGTCATACCCCAAGACATTTTAATTCTACCATAATAATTATACATTGTATACAATTATTTTTTACCTTTGCTATAAATCTTCTTCTTCTAATTTAAGAAGTTTCCAATCATTATAAGGTTTTGCTATCATTAAACGCCATTTTAAATAACCCAATCGTATAGCTAAAGCATTATCTTTTCTTGGCCTGTACTGCTGAGCACAATTTGGTAACCATCTTGAAGAAAATTCTCTAGAAATATGTGCATCTGTAAGAGAAAAAGAGTCAATACCCCTCATATTTTTTACAAGCTCGACTAACTGGTTTTTAAATAAGTAGTCTTTATCCCGTACATGTGGTGATTCCATTGAGGTAAAGAATAAATCACAACTGTACTCTTCCATTAAGTCAAAAAGTTTAAACCAATTCCCTGTAGCTATAGCATTTTTAATCACCATTATAGGGTCTTTTTGAGCTAAAGATAATGCTTGTTTATCTTCTGTTAAAGGCACTGCAGGTAAAGTAGTAGGACAAAAATCTGCTAAGTATTTTGAAATATCCCCCTTTTTTATGCCTTCGGTGATTAACTTAATAATTCGTACTCCGTGAGTATGTTCAAAAGATTCTATTGATTTAGACTCAGGCATGGACGTTTTCGGCATTATAGAAAAAAGTCTGCGGTCTGCTGTATCTTCCTGATACCATGGGTCATTAGCTAATAGGATTGGTAAAGTAAATATAGGAACATTTTTTCTTATTGGCTTATGTTTTACTTCAATATCTATTGTTTTTTCACCTGTTATAGTTTTAAGAATTGCTTTGATACCTTCTTGAGTTTTAATTGCAGCATCACCTGTTTCTGATAAAATAAGAATTGCGGTATTTTCTAAAAAGTCATTATACTGAGACGTAATTTGTTTAGCCGAAGGTCTACTTGTAGTATTACTCCCGAATAATAATTCCATAAAATAAGCAAAATGTGATTTACCTGCTCCTCCAACACCAACTATGTATAAAATTACAGGAATATTGTTAAGATGTTTACCATGATAACTAATTACTTGTTTAAGAAATAATTGAGCTGCTTTATCATGATTTAATAAGTGATCAATAAAGAGGTTAAAAGCTTTTACATATAGATTAGACTTATCTATTACAGTAGTATGAATATCTGGATTTTTAAGCACTCTTAAAGAATAAATCGGCTCTGCTGTATTTAAAAGAGTATGGCCAGTCTCATTAGTAAAAATACCAAGAGGGAGTTTAACTGAATCATCTATTCTGATTAGTTTAAGCTTTTTTATTATATTTACTGAGGGTACAGAAGTATTAGTTTCCATATTTTTAGCATAAATTTGTTCTCTTAAAGACCTAGTACCTCGAATTTCAATTAAATCTTTAGTAGTATGGTTATATTCAATAAACTTATTTGCTTCATTTTCAAG
>CAZGZH010000335.1:0-2629 GCA_964529645.1 uncultured Flavobacteriaceae bacterium | reverse complement strand
TTGTTTTTTATATTGTAAAATCTCTAAAAAATAAAAAGTTAGAACAGTTTATTGATGCTGGAGGAGCGTATATAAATCCGTTTATGATGAATTGTTCGGGTTGTAACAATCCAACTGTCATATCGGCTGGTATAAGTCATACAATTTTAACCCCGTATGTAGAAGATTATAGTTACGACGATTATAGAGGTCCGTATGGGTATGGTAAAATAAGTTCTACTAAATTAAAAAATTCAACTGTTGGAAACCCTACAACATCTTCTTCTGATGCAATTACGACAAATACAAATACAAATACAAAAAGAAATACAGGTTCTACCTCAAGTCGATATTATAAATATTATTAACTGATAAAATTATATACGACTTTTCAGTCGTATATAATCTAAAATCTATTTTTATGATTTATACTTTAAAGCTCTTTTAGAAAGCTAACTATGTCGGTATAACCGTTTTTATTAGCCCAGTTATACAACATAATCATCGTCAGTATGAACATCAGCACCTTTGGAAACAAGAAACTCGACTACTTCAAGATGACCGTTTTCAGCTGCCAAACGAAAAGCATGCTTACCTTTGGCACAAATATCGGCACCTTGAGATACAAGGGACTTAACAGTCTTAAGATTTCCAATCTTAGCAGCATTTACCAACAATTTGTTCATGATGATCGATTTTGATAACAAATTTAGCAATTAATCAAAGCTAAATTTATCCAGAAATGCTATTAAAAAAATCATTTATAAAATCCTTACAGTAATGATTTTATTGAAAAATTTTCAGTGATAACAATACATTTTTTATAGTTCATCAAAGTCATGACATCTCTTATACTTTTAGACGAATATTTTCTAAGCTCGTCCATCTCATTATATATTTTATCAGCTTCAATCTTGAAAGTGGCTTTGTTTATCGACTTTTCGATTAAACGTTTATGTTGTTCTACAAGTCTGTTTATCAAGTCTACAAAAACATTAGTTGTCATTTCAAGGATCTGATAAACGACTCGGTTTTTTTCTTTTTTCCTTTCCAACCGTCCAAGATATTGTTTCATAGTTTTTTTATCTATTTTATTATTAATATATTTACGTCTTAACTTTTCATTTTCGTTATCGTCATTTCTATAACTATATCGAGGAAGATGATGGTTACGTATTTCGTTAACTAATATAAGTACTAATTGTACTGTTCTTTTAATTTGACTGTCAACACATTGATCTTTTAACATTTTTGAAATAGAATCGTAATCTAGTTGATTGTTACATTCAAAATTTTCAACAACATCGCTTTCAATTTCATTGTTTACAGCCGTGTTTCTATCTCTTAACCATTCATAATAATGAGGGTTTCCAGCATCCCCTTGTTTAATTTTACCGCTAACCCAATCAAATCCAACTTTACAATTAGAACACCACATGGAATTACACCCACTTAATCTATGTATTCTTGCGCCACATGTAGGGCAAGGTTTAGAATCTTTTTTAATAACATTAATAGACTTTATCTTTTCTTCATCGCATTTATGATCTTCTTCTAACACTTCAAAACAATCTTTACATACATAAACATTACATATACAACATTTCCATTTTGTGCTTAAAAAACCACGACAATTATTTTGAGGACATGGATGTTTGAATTCCTTTCTTTCTACTTTAGTAGAAAATTTTAACTGTTGTAATTCTATGTTCAACCTTGAAATTTCACGGTAAATATTTTCAATTTTTTCATTACGCTCTTTTTCCGCTTCCATTTTTGATATTGTATCTGGTATCTTTCCCATCTCAATATCAACCAGAATATCACGTTTATGTTGTTCCCATTCTTTCATCACAAATGACTTTGTAAGAACAGAACAAATATATTCATATGACCAAGGTTTTTTACAGTTCATACATTGAGGAAATTCAATGGTTAGAAAATACTCTTTAATACACTTTCTACAATATATATGAGAACATTGAGGACAGTTTACAGGAAAGTGTGTCGATTTATTAAATTTCTCACAGCAAATATCACATTCTGTTGTAGACATCTTTTTAGTTTTACATACAAAAGTTTTTTTAATCATTTTTATATGTAAAACTAATTTATCTTAAATTTGGATATAAATTGTTTAAAACTGGCATCTATATTTCCGAAATCAAGTTTTCTTTTATTAACAACATCTGGTTTTGCCTTTATACATATATCCATATCCAGTTCGTTTTTGAAACGTATAACATCTTCTTTATTTTTTTCAATATTTCCAACAGTAGATATGTTTAATCCAAGTTCAATGTCGTTGCCATATATATTAAACTTATTTCGTGTTTCTTTTAAAAACTTTTCAGACACTTCTGGACTCTCACTAGCAAGAATTGTTATTTTATCATAACAATATTGTGTAAACTTTAGACAGTCTTCTCTTTCCTTAACTTGTAACATAAGTTGTTTATGTATTTTGTTACTGATTTGAGTATAACGAAGGGAAGCATTTCTATTATCTTCTGCTTTTTTTCCATAATTTAGATAATGCTGTAAAAATGAAATTACAGCTATTAAGAAACTTATAGAAGCAGAAACGCTTTTTGTAACATTTTCTAAACTAGCTGTTAACGCTATACCAACTCCAGATCCAAGAACTAAA
>CAZGZH010000334.1:0-2671 GCA_964529645.1 uncultured Flavobacteriaceae bacterium | reverse complement strand
TGATCGGAGGTATGTTTAACCATACTTTTGGTTTGTTGCAGTTGGTTTTCTACCGATGCCACATAAACTTCAAGATTTAAAACATCTGATTTTTGTACCAAACCTTGTTTGTATAAATCGGTTACATATTTGTGGTTGGCTTTGATTGTTTTTAACGCTTGTTTAACCACATCAACGGCTTTATACGACAGTTGGAGTTTTAAATAAGCCATTTGTACTTGCAATTTAATGCCGTCTTTAGTTCTGGTCAATCCGTATTCTGAAGCTGTTTTGGCTAATTTTGCCGCTTTGCGCTGATGGAATCCGTCTATGTTAATGAGCGGTTGTTGAACTTGAATTTGCGTGCTAAAATTGGTAATGGCATCGGGGCTATTTAACAATGTTGGGTTAAAATCGGCAGGAGTTGTTGTTTGTTGCAACAACTTAAATCCGAAGGTGTTTAAAGGGCTGTTAGTCGCCATAACCGCATTATCGACAGTTACATTTGGTAAAAATACCGCCATAGATTGCTTGTATTGTGCTGTGCTTATGGCTTTGTTTTGTTCGGCAATTTTTATCTGTGTGTTGTTTAGTTGCGCTTGGTTAATGGCGTCTTTTAAGCTTATTCTTTTGTGCTCTTGTGCAATTGCATAAAAGGACATCAGCGATAAGCAAAATACCATTAAATTCTTTTTGTTCATAGTCCTCATTTTTAAATTGAATTAAAATTTGAGGCAAAAATAGAGTGGGCTAAAGGTTAATGGTGTAACCTAACATACAGACAAAAGTAACTTATGTTACAGTTTTTGTGCTAAAGAATGTTAGGCTTACTTTTGTTTTTTCCGCACTTTCATATTAAGTGCTTCAACACCTAATGAAAAAGCAATGGCAAAGTAGAGGTAGCCTTTAGGAATAGCACCAATGGTCTGTTTAAAAATAACGGTATGTGACAAATGTGCCGCTTCTACAACCAACATAAAACCGATAAGGATTAAAAAAGAAAGTGCCAACATTTGTACGGTTGGGTGGTCATTGACAAACTTACCTACAGGTGTTGCAAACACCATCATAATGAGCATAGAGATTAAAACAGAGACAATCATAATTTCTAAAGCGCCATTAATGCCATTGGTCATACCTACAGCAGTAAGTATAGAATCGAAAGAAAAGACAAGGTTAATAAGTGCAATTTGTACAATAGCTTTGCTGAGTGAGTTTCTTGCTTTTGAAGTTTCACTGCCGTCTTCATTGCCTTCTACTTTGTGATGTATTTCGCGGGTGCTTTTAAAGAGTAAAAAGATACCGCCGGCTAACAAAATGAGACTCTGACCTGTAACATCAGATTGAAACCAAGAAGTATTAAAGCTACAAATAGGTGTGTTTAAAGCTATTAAATACGAAATACCAAACAATAAAACAATACGTAAAACAAGGGCTAAAATCATCCCTAAATTGGTAGCTCTTTTCTGAATAGCTTTGGGTAATTTACCCGCGGCAATAGAGATAAATACCAAGTTGTCTAAACCTAAAACAATTTCTAAAAAGGTAAGTGTTAAAAGGGCTACCCAAGCTTCAGAATGTGTAAAAATCTCTATCATTGTTTTATTTTTGTAGCCGTGCCAGATTGCTTAAAATTAGACCCTTGGTAAAAAGCTTTAAAAGTATAATTTTCTCCTTCAAATCCTGTTATTTTTACATGAAAAGGGGTGCTGTCTAAAGCCGTTTTTGGATTTTTCTTTGTCAGAATATATTCAAAATTATTTTTCCATTTAATTTTAAAAGTGTCCTTTTTACCTTCGTAAGTTTCTATTTGTATAGAATCATTTCTAGTAGCTATAGAGGTAATATTTTTATCACTTAAAACTGTTTTAAAAGTCCCAGTTTTGTAGTAATCGAGGTCTTTTAAGGCGCTGTTTTTACAGCTAAACAGACTTAATATAATTATGAGTGTTATAAAATGACGCATCAAATTCCAGTAAAATTTTGTGGTGTAATAGCTTTTAATTCGGTTTTTAAAGCGTCAGTAACATCTAAGGTATCTATAAAATTGGCAATAGATTGTTTGCTAACAGTTGTATTTGTACGTGTTAAACCTTTTAGGGTTTCGTAAGGATTAGGATAACCTTCGCGGCGTAAAATTGTCTGAAGTGCTTCGGCAACTACAGCCCAATTGGCTTCTAAATCTTTATCAATCGCTTCTTTGTTTATGATGAGTTTATCCAAGCCTTTAAGCGTTGACGCAATACTTATAAGTGTGTGTCCAATAGGGACGCCCACGTTTCTAAGCACAGTCGAATCGGTTAAATCACGTTGTAAACGTGAAACAGGCAGTTTAGCTGATAAGTGTTCAAACAAGGCATTGGCCAAGCCGATGTTGCCTTCAGAATTTTCAAAATCAATGGGATTTACCTTATGTGGCATGGCCGATGAACCGACTTCGCCAGCTTTTATTTTTTGTTTAAAGTAACCCATAGAAATGTATAGCCAAATGTCGCGGTCTAAGTCTAAAATGATAGTATTAATGCGTTTTAGGGCGTCGAATAAGGCGGCTAAATGGTCGTAATGCTCTATTTGTGTGGTGGGAAATGAATGTTTTAAATCTAAAATATCTTCAACAAAATGACGCCCGAATTTTTGCCAATCGATTGAAGGATAGGCTACTTTATGCGCATTAAAATTCCCCGTAGCCCCG
>CAZGZH010000333.1:0-2678 GCA_964529645.1 uncultured Flavobacteriaceae bacterium | reverse complement strand
ACACGGTATTGTTCAGCCTACTATCAATCATTTTACAGATGATGACAAGATTGATAACGGCCTTAATTTTACCTTTAACAAAGCCCAAAAATGCGCTATTAAAGTAGCATTGAGTAATACCTTTGGTTTTGGCGGTCATAATGCTTGTGTATTGTTTAAGAAGTTTGAATAACTTCATCTCAAATTAATGAATTTTTTTCGCAAAAAAAATAAATCAACTTCCCAAGAGTCTGATAATTTTTATAATGATTTGATAAATATATTAAGCTTTAAACCTAAAAATATTGACGTTTACAAAAAAGCTTTTACCCATAGTTCTGTTAAAGAATTTACAAAAGAGGGGAAGCCTTTAAATTACGAAAGATTAGAGTTTTTAGGAGATACCGTACTCAGTACTATTATCTCTGACTATTTATTTAATATTGCCCCCTTAGGCGACGAAGGTTATCTTACACAAATGCGCTCTAAAATTGTGAGTCGTAATAATTTAAATAAAATTGGTAAAGACTTAAATTTAATCCACCTTATAAAAAGTGTGGTTCGCGAAAACAGGTTTGGAGACAACATTCATGGCAATGTTTTCGAGGCCTTGATAGGGGCTATATATATAGATAAAGGTTTTAACTTTTGTAAAAAATTTGTTTACACTAACTTGATTAAAAATCATGTTGAAATAGCCCACTTAGAAACAAAAATTTCTAGTTATAAAAGTCTGCTTATTGAGTGGTGTCAAAAAGAAAAGAAAGAATATAAGTTCGAAGTTTATGAAGATACTGGAAACGACGTCAAAAAACATTTTAGTGTAAAATTGTACATTGCAGACAAACAAATTTCTAAAGGACGTGACACCTCAAAAAAGAAAGCCGAAGAAAAGGCGGCGCAACGGGGCTACTACGCTTTAAAAAATCAAATTAGATAGATTATGGCTAAATTACATACACTTGATTTTGAAGAAGAAGTAGATTATAAGCTTATTTGTTTACACACAACTTTAGAAGATTATAGATTGGCTTATTTTATAAACGAAAAGTTAAACCTCTCCTTAAAGCGCAAAGACGAAGATTTAGATTTTAAAGAAACGGGTTGTGCCTTTTCTCTTTATGAGTATTACGATAATTCTTTTTTTTTAACCTACAATCTCATTGCAAACAAACACTTGGATGTGGTCTTTAAAACCTCCAAAAAAAATGCCCTTTTTTTCAACACTTTGTTAAGCGAAACAAAAATTTCATACCTCATTAACGATAAAAAGAAAGTAGATTACTTTTTTAAAATAACTGGAGATGTATCTTTGCAGCAAACAAATTGTATTCTTGATAAACTCAATGCTATTAATCAAGTTATTACAAGTTATGAAACATCACCTGAAAACATAAAGCAAAACGCCCATTTAATATTCTAAATATGATTAATAAAGGAAAAAAGACAAAAATAGTAGCCACTTTAGGCCCTGCTTGTAGCGATAGAGAAATTATAAAAAATATGGCTTTAGCGGGTGTAAATGTGTTTAGAATAAATTTTTCGCACGCCGATTATGATGTCGTTAAAAAAAATGTAAACACTATTAGGTCTCTCAATAAAGAACTCCATTTTAATGTGGCTGTTTTAGCCGATTTGCAGGGGCCAAAACTTCGCGTTGGCGTCATGCGAGATAATGTAGTCCTTAAAAAAGACAGTACGTTTACTTTTACCACTAATTTGTGTGAAGGCACCAAAGAAAAAGCCTTTATGACCTATCAACAATTCCCAAAAGATGTTGAACCAGGCGAACATATTTTGGTAGATGATGGCAAACTCATGTTTGAAGTTATCACAACTAATAAAAAAGATGAAGTCGTTACCAAAGTCTTACGCGGTGGTGTTTTAAGTTCAAAAAAGGGTGTGAATTTACCCAACACAAAAATATCGCAACCAGCTTTGACAGAAAAAGATATTAAAGACGCTTTGTTTGCCATTGCATTAGAAGTAGACTGGATAGCACTTTCTTTTGTGAGAACGCCAGAAGATTTAGATTTACTCAATAAGCTTATTGCCGATAATTCTGATTATAAAATTCCGGTAATCGCCAAAATAGAAAAACCCGAAGCGCTTTTAAACATCCAAAAAATTACAAGTCATTGTGACGGGTTAATGGTGGCACGTGGCGATTTAGGTGTTGAAATTCCTATGGAGGAAGTACCGCTAATTCAAAAGAGATTGGTAGCACAAGCCAAAAAAGCAAGAATTCCAGTCATTATAGCAACCCAAATGATGGAAAGTATGATTGAAAGTCAAGTACCTACGCGTGCCGAAGTAAACGATGTGGCCAATTCTATTATGGATGGGGCTGATGCCGTTATGCTTTCGGGCGAAACTTCAGTAGGTAAATTTCCTCTCGAAGTCATTCAAAAAATGCGCGATATTATAGAAACAGTAGAGAATTCTTCATTGATAAATATGGACACTTCTTTTTTTACCGCTATAAACGATCGTTTTATAACAAAATCTATTTGCCATCAAGCCACTGTTATGGCAGACACTATAGAAGTAGCCGCTATAAATACATTGACAAACAGTGGGTATACAGCTTTCCATATTTCGGCTAGGCGTCCTCATGCCCATGTTTTGGCTTTTACTTCTAACCGCCGCATCATGGCGATGCTTAATTTGTTGTGGGGTGTTAAGGCTTTTTATTACGA
>CAZGZH010000332.1:0-2695 GCA_964529645.1 uncultured Flavobacteriaceae bacterium | reverse complement strand
TAATGTAGGGATTTCAACACACTACTTACCACCTCTTATAACATTCTTTACTAAATATGTTATTAATAAAAAATCGCTAAATCATTAGCTTATATAACAGATAAATAATGTAGAATTATTAATTTTTTACTTATAACAACATATGAATGTGAGGAATACCGTCTTCTAGGTATTCCTCACTTACTTTTTTAAAGTTATGGCTTTCATAAAATTGTTGTAAATAAACCTGAGCGCCTATTTTAATGGGTACTTTACCTATTGTTTTTTCTATTTGTAAAATAGACTTATCTATAAGTTCATGTCCTAAACCAGAACTTCTTTTAGATTCTTTTACAACTACACGCCCAATTGAAGCTTCTTTATAGTAATCGCCTGGTCTAAAAAGACGCGTATAGGCTATAATTTTTTGATTTTCTTCTTTAAAAAAGTGAAGTGCTTTCTGATCTTTATCATCCATATCTTGATAAACACAATTTTGCTCTACCACAAAAACTTTTGATCTCAACCTTAAAATTTGATATAGTTGTGAATTTGTAAGCTCTTCAAATGATTTTAAATGCCACATTTGTTTTTAGTCTTGTATGATAAACTTTTTTTCGTCGTTTCTAAAAAATTCTGGTTGTAAATTAGAGTGATTTATATTGAATTTTTCTTTTAGTATTTTTTCTATTTCTTCACAAACTTTATCAAATTCCGAAAGATTTACATCTTTTTTAAATTCAATATGTGCTTCAAAATGACAATCGTATTCGTTTAGTTGCCATACATGAACATGGTGGATATTTTTAACCTCTTTTAAACTGATAATTTCTTTTTCTATATCTTTAATAACAAGTCCTTTTGGTGCAAAAAGCATTAATATTTGAAGAGAATCTACTAATATCTTCCAGCTAATTATCATTAAATAGATTGATATTACCAAAGTAAGCGCAGCATCAATCCAATAAATCTGATAAAATTTCATCAATAAACCTCCTATTAAAACAGCTACAGATGTCAACATGTCTGTTAAAAGATGTAAATATGCCGACTTCATATTTAGATTATGTGAGGCGTCTTTTTTAATCAATATAACACTTAAACCATTTGCTAAAACACCTAATAAAGCCAACCAAATAACTATATCACTTTTAATCTCGTGTGTTTCGAAAAGGTTTTTAACAGCTTCAATAGCCAAGAAAATGGCAATTATAATTAAGGTAGCGCTATTAATAAAAGCCGCTATTATTTCGGCGCGTTTATAACCAAATGTTTGTTCTAAAGTCTGCTTTTTTCTATTTGATAATAAATTAGCTAGATAACTAATTATTAACGAAATAACATCAGATAAATTATGAACAGCATCAGATAAAAGCGCTAAGCTTCCAGAAATTAAACCGCCTACAATTTGCGCTGTGGTAATGAGTATATTTAAAAAAATAGAAAATAATAAGCTGTTGCCACTTATTTTATGATGATGGTTGTGATTATGACTCATCTTAAATGTAAGTTAAACTGGAATTTTATTTACACGTCTTAAATGACGTCCTCCTTCGAATGTTGTATTTAAAAAAGTGTCTACAAATTTCAAAGCTTCTTTTAAAGATACAAACCGTGCTGGAATACTTAAAATATTAGCATCGTTATGTTGACGCGCCAAAGCCACAAGTTCATTATTCCAACACAAAGCAGCACGAATTTTTTTATGATGGTTAGCCGTCATTGCAGCCCCATTACCACTACCACATAAAATAATACCTAAAGTAGCTTTTTCTGTTTCAACTGCATTTGCAACCTTATGAATAGTGTCTGGATAATCCATACTATCATTTGTATCTGTACCAAAGTTTAAAACTTTATAGCCTTTAGATTCTAATTTTTTTATAATTTTAAATTTATAATCCGTTCCAGCGTGATCATTTCCTATAGCTATTGTCATAATATATTAGTTAGTTTACAAAATTAAGAGAATTATAGGTTATAAACATATTTTTATAGACTTGTTAATTTATTTTTGTAATATATTCATTTATAAATGTATAAAAAATACTACATTGTTTATAAATTAACCCTTAAAAATGATAAGCTTTTTAATATATATTAAAATAAAAATGTATTAAATAATTTATATTAATTAATTAAAAATATATTTAAAAACTTAACACCTACTTATAAACAAAAAACAGACTAGTTATCAATATTTTCACATCTAAAATTTATAAACTTTTTGTTACTTCAAAGTTATTAATAACTGGTTAATTAAATTTATTAAACACTTATAACTAAATTATTATAAAATTATGAATTGTTAATAGCTGTTAGTAATTTTATTAAAAAAATTTAATTCAAGATATTTAATAGAGAAGTTAACAGTCTATAATAAACACCATTTTTTATTTAATTAAATTTTTAAAAAAGTTTATTATATATATAATGTTAATAAAGTTTAAACTTCAGATACTTTATTTAATAAAACAGTTGAAACAGTAGAATATGTTGAAGTTGAAGTATGAATATTATTAGTTTTATTAAATGTTTTATTAACGCTGGTAAAAATAAGTATAAAACCTATCGCTAGTATTAATAAAAAAATGCTAATTATGTTTTTAAATTGACTCATTTAATAATTTCTATACATATAAGACTTAATTAATAACATAAATGTAATCATTCCCCCATTTATAGGGCAGATATTTGTTTAAATTAAGTTCTGATT
>CAZGZH010000331.1:0-2699 GCA_964529645.1 uncultured Flavobacteriaceae bacterium | reverse complement strand
AGGCTAAAGCTAAACCAAAGGCTAAAGCTAAACCAAAGGCTAAAGCTAAACCAAAGGCTAAAGCTAAACCAAAAGCTAAAGGTGAAGAGCCCGCCTTTGAAACTGGTGACGAAGACGACATTTCGCTTGAAGCTCTTTTAAGTTAGTCTGACCTCCTCTTCTTTACACAGGGTAACGCAGCGTATATTTTACTGCGCTGCGTTACTTTGTCAGACTTTTGACACATATTGGATATAAAAGATGCCCATAGATATTGCTACTTATAACTATTTTGCACAAACATGTCTTGATGCTCTGGTACGTGTATTTACACAATCAAACATTACAGGTCAAATTACACCTCAAGGTATTTTTGGCCCTCGTAATTTAGAAATTGCGGTATTGTTAGACGATACAGTGGCCTTAAAAAAAGTTTTAAGTTTAGAAGAAAGTGTAGCCCTAGCCGCACGTGTTACTGCTGTAGCTATTTTTCGACGGCAGGGGCAAATAGTTTTTCAATTCGAACTGCCGCGTACTTTGTGGCGTGTGGTTGATTATAGAGACCTGGGTCGTTATCGTATTGGTTTTTCTAATTCACGGGCGGCCAGTTTTTCTTTTGCGGAGCCACACACGTTGATAGCAGGGGCCACTAATTCAGGTAAAACAGTAGCACTACAAACAATTTTATTTTCTGTTTTACGTGCTCAAGTTTCGACTGAAACGCTGGGTTTGATTGTTCTAGATCCTCATCGAGATTTTAAAGCGTTACAGAATAACAAGTTTTTAATTGCACCTGTTGCTTATACTATAGAAGAACAACGAACTACTTTGGCCTGGGCGTTTCAAATTTTTCAGCAACGCTGGCAAAACCGTTCCGACACTCATACGCAATACGAAGCACCTCTTAAACGAATAGTGTTAGCTGTCGATGAAATTCAAAAAGTGGTTGCGGATGAAGTGAGTCTTAAAATTTTACAACAACTAGCTGCTGAAGCTCGAAAAATCCGAATGCATTTATTGGTAGCTACACAAAAACCAACAAGCGCAATGTTACCCGGAATTTTAAACAATTTGACAAATCGCTATGTAGGCCGAGTTACTGACGGTCGAGTAGCTGCATTATTAACAGGTCAACGAAATGTTGATGTAATTGTGCCGCCGCAAAAGTTAACTGGATCGGGAGACTTTGTTCATATTTCTCCTCAAATTGTTGAGCGTTTACAATTTGCCTGGGTCCCTCAAGAAGCTTGGCAAGCATTTGCAACTCAAGGAAAGTTTAAATGAATAAAAGAACAATTGTCTTAACAGCATTTTTTGTTTTCGTTGCAATTTTAGTAACTAATTTCTACACCCGTTCAACAGAATCTTTATTATTGTTAAGTGGCGGTGCTATTGCAGGTATTTTCTTTTTTCTGGGTATTTTAGTTGCCACTACGCCTTGGATTCCTGGTGTGGGTATTACCACCCGAGAAACTGAAAACTACTCACGACAACAATTACAAACACTGTTTACGGCACAACAGATTCAAAACGCCCAGTCGCAAGATTTACGTCGAGATTTAAGAGCTTTAATTTCAATGGTTACGCGACAAGCACAACGAGAACCTTTAATAGATGAAGAGCCCGAAATGTTACGTGGCCGAGATCAATTTTCGTGGGCTACTACAATTGCAAAGGAAAACAATCATGTCTAGGAGAAGAACACCCGCCATAACTACTTATCAGCAAGCGCGTTCACATTTAATCTCGCTTGAAAAAGATTTGTATAATCAAATTCAAAACGAGTATTTATGGTTTAGTGATGCTCGAGGACAATCTTTTCGCGCGCCCACAATTTTTCAAATTGAAAAAGCTGGTCGAGCAGCTATTGCCTTTTGGTTAAAACAAGATGGTCTTGAACAAGTTAATAAAAAGCTACAACCTTTTCTTCTTTCAGTTATCCGACAACATTTAGACGGTTTTATTTCAAACGGTTTAAAATTTAAAGACCGGGTTATGCGTGTAGTTTTTTTACAACGCTGGCTACGTTTTGTACGAAGCTCACTGGACGTACCAAAAGAGCCTGCAGATTATCCTGTTAAACAACTACTTCGAATATTGTTTAGTGTTTCTTTTACTTCATCATGGTATTATTCAACTGCAGATTCACGTCAAGCTTATTCAAATCCACAGCCTCGACCGCCAGTTCGAACAAACGAATGGGCTTATCGGGGTGAGGCTGCTTTATTACCCACAGATATATGGTATAAAATTCTCAAAGTTTCTGAAACGGCTTCCTGGGCGCAAGTAAAAAAAGCCTATCACGATCAGTTGCGCCTTAATCAAGTTCATTCTGCAAATGTAAGTACGCAAGACCTTGCTTATAAGTTAATTGCTGCTTTTAGTGTAGCACGTAAAATTTACAAACGGCGATAAGCCGAAGGAGAAAGACCATGTTTCAAATTTCTAAACAGTTTCATTTTTCAGCCGGTCACAAGTTAGAGGGTTTGGCTGAAGGTCACAAGTGCGGACGTCCACACGGCCATAATTTTATTGTGGAAATTATTTTACGCGCAGAAGATGTTGACGAAAAGGGCTTTGTTATTGATTACGGCGATCTTACCCCTTTTAAAAAGTATATTGATGACTCCTTGGACCATCGATTTTTAAATAACGTTTTCGCATTTAACCCCACTGCTGAAAATCTTGCCGCGCATTTATACGGCATAGCGCAAACATGG
>CAZGZH010000330.1:0-2700 GCA_964529645.1 uncultured Flavobacteriaceae bacterium | reverse complement strand
GGCGGAAAATGGGTAAATATAATTCCTAGTTTAGGTATTAATATCATGCCCAATTTAATTTATTCTGTCAAAGCAGAAATACCTCTTCACAGTACTGTTGTAGGAACGCAATTAACACCAACATACAGGTTAACAACAGGCATATTATTTAAAATCACACCAAAAGTAAAAGTTATTAATATTAATTTAAAGTAAATCATTATGAAAAAAGTTCTTTTAATAATATTCGCAACAACAATTGCTTTATCATGTGGTAGTGGTAGTAAACCTAATGTTACTGCAATAGATAATAATGGAGGGGGTACTTCTGGAGGTGGAGATACATCAGGAAGTGGCGGCACAACTGGTGGTCTTACGGGTAGTAACAATACAAATTGTAATGATCAATCTACAGCTGTTAATGGTTGGTTAATTCCAGATAATGAAGTTAAAGATGGTGGTCCTGGAAAAGACGGTATCCCTTCTATAGATAGCCCCATTTTTACAAATGTTAGCGGAGTTGACCCCAATGTTTTAAAAGATGATGATTTAGTTATGGGTATTGTTAAAAATGGAGAAGTTAAAGCCTATCCCTACCCTATTATGAACTGGCATGAAATTGTAAATGACAAATTTGATGGCGAACCTGTTGCTATAAACTACTGTCCTCTAACAGGAACTGCATTTGCTTGGAACGGCGAGTCTAATGGTTCTCCAACTTCATATGGAGTTTCTGGCTTGTTGTACAATAATAACTTAATTTTATACGACAGAGGAACAGATTCAAACTGGGCACAACTTAGTTTGAAAGCCGTAAACGGCGCTGTTATAGGCGAAAGGCCTAAATTGAGTAATGTAGTAGAAACCGATTGGAAAACGTGGAAAACACTTTATCCAAACACAAAAGTATTAACTTCAGATACGGGGTTTGACAGACCTTATACCGTATATCCGTATGGCGAATACAGAACAAATCAAAATCTTTTTCTATTTGCGGTAAACCCTTTAAACGATGACTTACCACACAAAGAACGTGTTTATGCCATTATAGCATGTACAACCTCTAAGGTATATCGTTTTCAGAATTTTACAAATGGTAAGGTTTTAAAAGAAACTTTTGAAGGTGTTGATTATTTAGTTGTGGGTAATGAAAATCTCATCAATTCTTTCGTATTAAACACAAGCCAAAAGGACTTAAATTTTACTTTTAGTTTTACAAATTCTGAAACTTTTTTTACTGATGACGAAGGCAATAATTGGAATGTTTTTGGAACAGCCATTTCTGGCCCAAGAACTGGCGAAGTTTTAGAAAGTGCCACTTCTGTTGTGAGTTATTGGTTTGCCATAGCAGCCTTTTATCCTAATCCGGTTATAAGTACAGATTAATCTTTTAAATAAAATATCCTTTTGGGTTTTGCCACTAAAACCACAAATGCTTTTGACCTCATTAAAAGAAAGTCGTAACAATTACACCACTTTTCTTGTGAGTTAATATACCCTATTCTTATTCTAAACTTTTTTTATGAATTTACCCCTGTAAAAACCTTATAAAAATTCGCTCTAAAAAACCTAAATCTAGACCCTTTTTACTTGGTTTATAATTAAGATTTATTATTGCTTGCAATACTACACTTTATGCCTTAGAAACATCAAAATATTTTGTAAAATAGCACCCAAAAATACCCGAGATTATCGCTTCAAAAATTATATCTAAAACACTGTTTGCTATCTAAATAAATAGTATTATCTTTGCACACCTTTTTAAGGTATAAAATTATTTATTAATCACAAAAACTAATCGTTTGAACACATTAAGTTACAAAACAGTATCGGCTAACAAAGAAACCGCCAATAAAGAGTGGGTTTTAGTTGATGCGGACGGACATTCATTGGGTCGTTTAGCTTCTAAAGTAGCCATGCTAATTAGAGGTAAGTACAAAACCAATTTTACACCTCACGTTGATTGTGGTGACAATGTTATTGTTATCAACGCAGAGAAAATTAATCTAACTGGAAAAAAATGGACTGATAAAACTTATATCCGTCACACAGGCTATCCAGGCGGACAAAGATCGTTAACTGCTCAAGAGCTCTTCGACAAAGACCCAACACGTCTAGTAGAAAAAGCTGTAAAAGGCATGCTTCCTAAAAATAAATTAGGCAGTGCGTTATTTCGAAACCTATATGTATATGTAGGTAATGAGCACAAACAAGAGGCGCAAAAGCCTAAAGTAATTAACATAAACGATCTTAGATAATGGAAAGAATTCACACAATAGGAAGACGTAAAACAGCCGTTGCACGTATTTATCTTTCAGACGGTAAAGGAAAAATTACTGTCAACAACAGAGATTATAAAAAATATTTTTCTACAGCAACTTTACAGTACAAAGTACAACAACCTTTAACATTAACCAAAACTAAAACAGCTTTTGACATTAAAGTAAATGTTTTTGGCGGTGGTGTTACCGGTCAAGCCGAAGCTATTAGATTAGCTATTTCTAGAGCTTTAGTAAAAATTGACGAAGAAAACAAAGCTGTTCTAAAACCAGAAGGATTACTTACTAGAGATCCGCGAATGGTTGAACGTAAAAAATTCGGTCAGAAAAAAGCCCGTAAAAAATACCAATTCTCTAAACGTTAAAATTAAGACATTGGTTACATTAATAAACAACCTGTTATCGTTTAGTATAGCATCCAAATAATTAAGACTGTATTTAT
>CAZGZH010000329.1:0-2707 GCA_964529645.1 uncultured Flavobacteriaceae bacterium | reverse complement strand
ACAACCACCATTTTTTGCTATTAATTAGCGGATGCAAATGTAAACTATTTCCAAATTTTCACAAACCTTTTTTGATATAAAAAATCAGATTAAAGCATCTAAACTTTTTACAGCTACATAACGCTCTGTTGTAAATCCTTCGGCATAATTGGTTCCTATTAACCTACCGAGATCTTGAGCACGATAAGTAATGCTGTCTAAAAAGTTTTTACTCGTTATTGGCGATACGGGTTCTTTGCTATTTGGATTGTAAAATTGTGAATCATAAGCTTTTACTGCTTTTAATTTTGTATGGATAAAATCACCCACATCAACTACAAAATTGGGTTTAAGATTTTGCCATTGAATGTAATGATAGACATGTTTTGGACGCCAAGCTTCTTGAACTATGTCTTCTAAATTTGTTTTAACTTTTACCAATCCCGATAAAAAACAGGCTTCAGAAACCAATTGACTCCCCTTAGGATGGTCAATATGCCTGTCTTCAACAGCATTGCACAACACAATATCTGGTTGGTATTTGCGAATTATTTTTACTACTTCTAGTTGATGTTTTTTATCATTGACAAAAAACCCATCGGCAAAAGCCAAATTCTCTCTTACCGCAACTCCTAAAATTTTAGCAGCGTCAGCAGCTTCTTTATCGCGTATTGCGGCAGAGCCACGTGTCCCCAATTCGCCGCGCGTTAAATCTAAAATACCAACTTTCTTACCCTCGGCAACAGCTTTGGCAACAGTAGCACCACAACCCAATTCCACATCGTCAGGATGGGCACCTATGGCTAATATATCTAGTTTCATATCTTTTTATAAATTACAAATTTATTTATTTTTCAAACGCTTGTTCCAAATCTTCAATTATATCTGCTACTTCTTCAATACCTGTAGAAAAACGCAACAAAGTATCACTTATACCTTGTGCTACTCGCGCTTTTTTACCCATAAGCGCATGAGATGTTTCTGCAGGCAATAAAATAGTAGACTCAACACCTGCCAAACTCAGCGAGGGTTTTATCATTTTTAGGGCTTTTTGAAAAACATTGGCATCCAAGTCATCCTTTAATTCAAACGACAACATCCCACCGAATCCACTCATTTGCGATTTAGCTAAGTTATGATTGGGATGCGATTCTAAGCCTGGGTAATATACTTTTTTAACTGCTTTGTGAGATTCTAAATATTGCGCAATTGCCAAGGCATTTTCATTGTGTTTAGCTACTCGTAAGCCCAGCGTTTTTATACTGCGTTCTAAAAGATAGCACATAAAATCACTTATACTACCCCCTAGATTTTTACCTTTCTGAAAAATGGTATTCACATGTTCTGTAGTAGAAGCCACAGCACCAGCACAAATATCACTATGGCCACCTAAATATTTAGTAGCAGAGTGCAATACAATATCAATTCCAAAATCAATAGGTGTCTGATTAGCTGGTGATGCAAAAGTATTATCAATCATACTTACTAAGTTGTATTTTTTAGCCAATTCGGCTACAGCTTTGATATCTGTAATAGTGAGCAAAGGATTTGAAGGTGTTTCTATATAAATAACTTTAGTGTTGTGTTTTATTTCACATTCAAAATCGGCTATAGCCACACCTTTTGTAAAGGCATAGTCAATACCAAATTTTTCAAATTCCTCTACCACAAAATTAAAGGCTCCTCCGTAAATTTCATTCTGAAAAACCACATGGTCTCCTTGTTGTAAAAAAGCCAACAAAGTGGTACTTATAGCCGCCATACCCGAAGCAAAAGGCATTCCAGCTTCTGCGTGCTCTAAAGCGGCTATTTTATTTCCTAAAGCCTCTTGATTGGGCGTATTAAAATAGCGTGGATAGCGCTTTACTTCAACATCCATATAAGGATAAGAAGAGGCCATAAATATGGGTGACACAGCGCCACCAAATTGAATGTCTTTTATTTCACCATCGTGCGTGCAAATAGTATTAAGGCCTCTTTTTTTCATATTTAATTATTTTCTATCCATTTTACTATAGCAGCATCTGTTGGCAACACCTTGGATGGGTACATATTAACTACATGACCATTCTCGTCAATAAGATATTTCTGAAAATTCCAAGCCACTTCAGAATCTTTGAAACCATTTTTTGATGCCTGAGTCAAAAATTTGTAAACAGGGTTCATGTCGGCACCTTTTACAGAAGTTTTGGTCATCATAGGAAAACTGACACCAAAATTTTGTTCACAAAATTCAGCTATTTCTGTATTGGTACCAGGTTCTTGTTTGCCAAAATTATTAGCAGGAAAGCCTACAATTACAAAACCTTTGTCTTTGTAAGTTTCGTATAATTTTTCTAAATCTTTGTATTGAGGTGTATAACCACATTTAGAAGCTGTATTTACCAGCATTACTTTTTTCCCTTTAAGGGATGAAAAATCAAAATCTTTCCCATAAAGATCTGTCATTTTAAATTGATAAATATCCTCTGTTGTCATAGCTGTTTTCTTTTTTTTTGGAACTTTAATTTCTTTACTTTTTGTTGTCTGACTACAAGCGCTAAAAAAAATTAAAAGTGAAAATAAATAAATGTATTTCATAGTAGTAGTTTTTAATGGAGGCTAAGGTATTAAAAAGCATGAAATAATTTATCAGTGTAACTTTAATTACTTTGTTGAAAAAAATTTAAAGACTATGATAAAAATCACACTAACAATACATAATACTAATTACTTTTGTTTGCTAATA
>CAZGZH010000328.1:0-2713 GCA_964529645.1 uncultured Flavobacteriaceae bacterium | reverse complement strand
TGATGCTGTATGGATTAACTTTGGTAACAACCTAAATCCTGACGTTCAAAACGAAAAAGTATTTGCCCAAGAAATTGGTTATGGTTTCCGTAACGAAAAACTATCTGTCCATTTTAATGCGTACAACACTTCTTGGAAAAACCGCTGGATAACTAAATCAATAACTATTGGTGCAGACAGAGGTACTGCCAACTTTAGAAATGTAGAAGAGATACACACAGGTGTTGAGTTGGACTTTAAATACCGTCCAGCCGATATCTTTACTTTAAACGGTATGGTATCTGTTGGTAACTGGCGTTATAAAAACAATGTCCAAGCTGATGTATTTGATAGAGATCAAACGCCTTTAGGTTCTGCTACTTTATTTTTAGATAATGTTAAAGTGGGTGATGCTGCTCAGTTTACATCTAGTTTAGGCTTTGTATTAAAAGCCTCAAAAACATTTAAATGGGATGCTAACTGGAGACATGCAGGTAATTTATATGCCGCTTTAGACCCAACAGACTTCACATCTGCAGGAAAACAAGCTTTAAAATTACCAGATTACGATTTGGTAAATACAGGTTTCACTTATATATTTAATACCAAGCACCAAAAAATATTCGATACTTTGGTTATGCGTTTAAATATTAATAATGTATTTGGTTTACATTATATTGCAGAATCTGCAACTAGTAAAGAAGCTACAAGCACAAGCACTACTTGGAGAGGTGTAAATGTAGATAACCGTGTCTATTTTGGTTACGGTAGAACCTACAACATAACATTTAGATTTAAATTCTAAGAGTAAAATTTTATATATCTTAAAATCCCGCGCCTTAGGCGCGGGATTTTTATTTATATTTGAACCCAAAATTAAAAACACAATTATGATTAAACACTTGCATTCCGGTTGGGCTTACATTGTACTTTTAGTATTAGTTTTAGCTTTTGTTAACGCATTAATAGGAACATTTAAAGACAGAGATTTTAAAGATAAAGATTTGAGATTGTCTTTATTTGCACTTATTGCGGCACATATTCAATTAATCTTAGGATTTATAATGTATTATGTGTCACCATATTATGAACACATGCGTGAAATAGGCATGGGGGCTTCTATGAAAGATGCTACAACACGTTTATTTGTTGTAGAACATCCTTTAATGATGATTTTAGCAATTGTGTTTATAACAATAGGCTTTTCTAAACACAAAAAGAAAAAAACAAACTTAGCAAAATTTAAAACTATTGCTGTATTTTATGGTATAGCTTTGTTGTTGATACTCTCTAAAATACCATGGCACGCTTGGTTTACAAAATAATATAACAATAGAATGTCACGTTGAGCGGAGTCGAAACGTTTTGGCTGCGATTTAATATAATGTCCTTCCTCTGGAATGTTGAGGACTCCAACTTAAAAAGAGGACTTTTATAATAGACTCTTTTTTAACCCCAATAAAAGAACTAGTTTAGCACATTCCAAAACCAAAATCAATAACATGTCTTTACACAACATCAGATTAGAGGTTATGCAAACCTTAGAAAAAAGCATTGATACTTTTGTAGAGAAATTCTTAATTTCTCCTAATAAAATATGGCAACCAACAGAATTTCTACCCCATCCCCAAAGCGATAATTTTTTAGAAGAAATAAAAGAAATTCGAGAGATTTCTAAAGATTTAGAAGATGATTATTGGACGGTGCTAATTGGTGATACCATTACCGAAGAAGCTTTACCCACATACGAATCGTGGTTAATGGATGTTGAGGGTGTTTCTCAAAGTGACAATGAGGGCGATAATGGTTGGGCTAAATGGGTACGTGCTTGGACAGGTGAAGAAAATCGTCATGGCGATGTTTTAAACAAATATTTGTACTTATCTGGTCGTGTAAATATGAAAGAAGTTGAAATAACAACCCAACATCTTATAGCAGATGGAATTGATATTGGTACCGGACGTGATCCTTATAAAAACTTTGTCTATACAAGTTTTCAAGAATTAGCGACTTATATTTCTCATAATAATGTGGCTAAAATTGCGCGTAAAAAAGGACATAAATTATTGGCCAAAATGTCAAAAATTATAGCGGGAGACGAGATGCGTCATCATTTGGCTTATACCGAATTTGTAAGACAAATATTTAAGTATGATCCTAGTGAAATGATGTTGGCTTTTCAATATATGATGAAACACAAAATTGTAATGCCTGCTCTAAATTTAAGACATTCAAATTGCGAAAAAGGGAGTTTATTTGATCAATTTTCTATAGTTGCCCAACGTACAGGTGTGTATACGGGATTTGATTATGTAGATATTATTAAAAAATTAAATACCCTTTGGGAAATTGATAAAATAACCAACTTAACTGACGAGGCAGAAAAGGCTAGAGATTTTTTATTAAAATTACCTGGACGCATGTACCGAATTACAGAAAGAATGGTAACACCTAAGACAGATTATAAATTTAAATGGGTAATCCCTGCTATTTAAATTTTATTAAAACTAGTTTAACTCAAAACAATCACGATCTTCTAAAAAATTGAATTTTTTACGAATAGATTTTAGTTCTTTTTTGTTTAAAGAGATATTAAGTATAGCTTCTTCATTTTCTTTAGTACTGGCAATATTTTCACCTAAGGCATCATAAACAGCAGAATGGCCACAGTATTCTAAATTATTACCGTCAGTGCCAATGCGATTTACGCCTATAGTATAACTCATATTTTCAA
>CAZGZH010000327.1:0-2716 GCA_964529645.1 uncultured Flavobacteriaceae bacterium | reverse complement strand
TTACAGCTAAATCTACTACACGACCACTCATTATACTTGGACCAATGTTGGTAAACGGAATATTTTTCACAACAGATTCTTGTGCCATCCCAAAAGTTACGGTTAGAATAGCTACAAATAATAAAAGGTTTCTTCTTTTCATAATAAATAAGTTTAGTTTGTTTTAGTCATCGTATCGGGTACTAAAATTATAAAGTGAGCTTTGTTTTTTAGTTCTTTAGAGACTTTTGTAATGTCTTTTTGTTCAGCCAAATCTATAGTCATCATTTTTAAAGTGGGCTTTTGCTGTTTTAAATACCATAAAATACCCTCGTAATCGTTAGAGTGGTACGAGCCGTTATAATGGATAAACAACTTACCTTTTTCATAATTCAGAGCGATAGAATTGGCCATAGTGGCGTCTTTTAAAGCTTGTGATTTAGATAAATTTTCGCCACCATGATCTGGCATCATTTCTTTCATTTTTACATAACCAGGTAAAGTTGCATCGTATTTTAAAGGCAACTTAGGAAACCATTGTTTTTCATCGGCACTTAAAGAGTCTAAGCCTTCAAACCCTTTATGATATACCAAGCTGGCATAGCGTCTGGGTACATTTGTGGCTATAAAATTTAAATTATTCTTTTTTGCAAACTCAACTAATGGTTTATAATCTGTTTTATAATTTTTCCAAAATCTGATAGTATCTTTAAATTGCTTGGCATCAATTATACCTAATAGATAATCTGATAGTCCTTTTTGATTATCGGTTTCAAACATTTCTGCTCCTAAAATTAAAGAACGTGATTTAGCTAAATCTACCGTGACTTCTAACTCTAACCAATGTGCAATAGGATTATTGTGTTCTTCGCCAAAAAAAACGACATCAGCTTTAGCCAATTGTTTAAGCATTTTTTTATAAGAAACTTTATGCCCTTTGGCATTGTATAATTTATAAGCAGATTTTTTCTGAGTAAAACCACTAAAACTTATTAAAATAGTAAAGATGATAATAAATGTATTTTTCATAAAAGTTATTTTTGATTAATTAGTCTGTAAATTAAAATAGCTGCACGTTTAGTTAAATCTTTAAAATGATTTAATTCCATATGCTCTTGTGGCGTATGCGAACCGCCTCCCATAGTGCCCAATCCGTCAAGGCCATCTACATATTTAGCTATGAACGAAATATCGCCAGCACCACGTTTGGCTGGGTCAAAGGCTGCTACTTTTCCCTGTCCCATAGCTTGGCTCAATCCGTCAAGTACTTTGAGTACTTCATAATTTCCAGGTGTTGGCGCCATAGGTGGATATTTTAAATCGAAAGTAATTTTTGCTGAAGTCTTTGGTAAATGTTTGGCTACAATAGCTTTCATTTTGGTAACCGTTTTATCTATTTGCTCTTGTGTTAAACAACGAATATCTCCCGATGCTATAGCTTTTTGAGGGACCACATTGGTTTTGCCAAAAGTTGTGCCTCTGTTTGTTCCTTTATCAAAATCTACAGCAGTACCACCAACTATTGTAGCAGTATTAAATGTGAGGTTTTTTTCGGGTAGTTCCTTATAAAACGCATTTAAAATTCTAGCCATTTCATAAATAGCACCAGCCCCTACATTTTTTCCAAATACACCAGCTGAATGCGCACGTACACCAGAAGTTTCTATTTTCCAACTGCCTGAACTTCTTCTGGCTACAGTGGCGTAATCTAAACCTGACGCTCCTTCAAAACCCAAAGCAATATCGCTTCGCTTAGCCGCTTCAATCATATCTTTTCTACTGAGACTAATAGGAGACCCCGCTTTCTCTTCATCTCCAGAAAAGGCTACAATTATTTGCGTATTTTTTAAAGCCCCTACTTCGTATAAAGCTTTTAATGCATAGAGAATTATTATATCGCCACCCTTCATGTCATCTACACCAGGGCCATAAACCATATCGCCTTCTTTTGTGTACAATTGAAACGGACTGTCTTCTTCAAAAACGGTATCTAAATGACCTATTAGGAGTAATTTTTTACCTTTCACTTTTCCTTTATTGATTTCACAAAACAAATGTCCCGCTCGTTTCATATCATCCGGCATATCTTTCCACGAAGGTGTAAAACCAATGGCTTTAAAGGCGTCAGAGAAAATAACACCAACTTTTTTGACGCCTTTAATATTGAGCGAACCACTATTTATATTGACTACTTTTTCTAATAAATCAATAGCTTGAGAATTGTTATTATCTATGTGTGTGAGGATTTTTTTTTCTAGACGACTCAATTTTTGAGCTTGTAAAGGCAGTATCATTAAGACTACAAGAAGTAATCCTATATTTTTAAAATATTTCATTTAATACAGGTTAGGTTAATTAATTGTTAAAAGTAAATAAACCAAGCTAGAATAACCGTTCGATAATCTAAAAAAAATGTTAAAAAACAATACCTTTGTAAACCTTATTTTAATAACTGTTTCCATTATGAAATACCATCCTATTGACCGTCAATTATTTATAAAGAATCGTCAAAAATTTACGGCTAAAATGCAAGCCAACTCATTGGCTGTATTTAACTCTAACGACATATATCCTATCAGTGCCGACAGCACTTTGCCTTTTGCACAACACCGAGATATCTTTTATTTATCGGGTGTCAATCAAGAGGAAAGTATTTTGGTTTTATTCCCAGATGCACCAAAACCTGAGCACAGAGAAATGTTGTTTTTAAAAGAAACCAATGACCATATTGCCGTTT
>CAZGZH010000326.1:0-2717 GCA_964529645.1 uncultured Flavobacteriaceae bacterium | reverse complement strand
GGGGGGGGGGGGGGGGGCTTTCTCTTCGTTCTTTCGATATCAAATATCTAAAGATGTAAAAGCTAAATTTTGGTCGTTATTGGGTTTTTTCATTCTGTCATATATCATTATTTTCTTTGGTTTAATGTTGTGTTTTTTTCCAGGTATTTATGTCATGATTGTCTTTGCACTAGGGGTACCTATTATGATTTTTGAAGATAAAGGTGTTGGCGAGACATTAGAATATTGTTTTACACTTATTAAAACCCGATGGTGGGAAACATTCGGCACTTTATTTGTCGTTGGTTTTTTGGTAGGTATTTTAGGCTATGTATTTAATATTCCAGCTATGATTTACAGTTTGGTAAAAATGATAAGTGCATTAGGTAAAAGTGATCCTACAGCAATTACGGGCATCTTTTCAGATCCTTTATATTTAATCTTAACAGTTATATCTTATGCCGGACGTTTCTTGTTATCTGCAATAAGTCTTATTGCCACTGTGTTTGTTTATTTTGATTTGAATGAACAGAAATTCCATTCTGGTACAATAGAAACAATAGATTCCTTAGGACGTAAATAGTGCAGAAGTTATTATATATATTACTCTTTTTAAGTCTGTCTAATTCTGTATTAGGACAACAATCTAAACACACTGTATTACAGTTAGATACTACAAAAATAGAAATCAAACATTTTAACCTAAAACACTTTCAAAAATATAAAGACAACGCCGATTTTAATTACGAAGTTATAAAGCAAGAACCCAATTTTTTAATGCGTGTTTATATGTGGCTTGGCAGGGTTTTTAAAATATTCTTGGTGTGGTTATTTGGTACTCAAAAAGCAGGAGGGATTATCCTTACTTTTTTTAGAATTTTACCCTATGTTATTCTAGCAGCCACTTTATATTTTATGGCCAAGTTTTTTATAAAAATAAACGCTAATCATTTAACAAAAGGACAAATTGCCAAAAAAGGAAAAGTTAAAATATTAGATGATGAAGCATTAATGCAAACCGAAGATTTAGATGCTTTATTAAATAAGGCCATTGCACAAGCTAATTACCGCTTAGCTATCCGTTTTGAATACCTTAAAATATTGAGACAGTTAAGCCTTTTTGAGCTGATTGATTGGCAAGCGCAAAAAACAAATTTAGATTATTATAACGAGATTAATAACGCACAATTAAAACCTGTATTTAAAGAAAGTACTTTACTTTACGACTATGTTTGGTATGGTAATTTTAATATAGATAAAGGGCATTACAGCAAATTAAAAACCATTTTAGACAACTTGTTAAACAGCATAAACCAATTTGGGAAACAAAAATAAAATATATCTTTTTTTACTTTTTTTAGGTATTGTTTTAGTGGTGCAAAATGAACTGCAAAAACCAAAATCTATAAATTGGTTTGAAAGCTATGTAGCAACGCATAAATTGCCTTATGGTACTTATGTTTTGTACAATGAATTGCCACAGCTTTTTCCAAATTCAAAAATTCAAAAAGTAACTATTCCGCCTTATTTATTTCTAAAAGACTCAACCAAAAAAGGTACTTATTTATTTATAGATAAAGGATTTAATATAAGTAAAGCAGAAATCAACAGTCTTTTAAAATTTGTATCACGTGGCAACCAAGTACTAATTGCCACACACGGTATTAACATAGATACTTTACATTTAGAAACCAAATTGTTACGCAGTACAGCTCTAGTCGAACGTCCTTATTTTATGCTTGTTAATAAAGCTTTTAAAGGTAATGAATACTACTTCGATAGGCCGTTTAATAATTTTGTTTTTGAAGAAGTCGATACTTTGGCTACAACAGTTTTAGGTCAGACAGGTTTAGTAAATCAAAAAAACGAACGTGTTGCTAGAGGTATTAATTTTATAAAGTATAAATATGGCAAAGGTTCATTCTTATTTTCTACCTACCCAGAAGCCTTTATAAATTATGCACTTTTAAAATCGCCTAATCAAGAATATGCAGCAGCTGTATTGTCGTATTTAGAGCATCCAAAAAATATTTATTGGGATGCCTATTATAAAACAGGTAAAAGTCAGATAAGTTCACCTTTATATTATGTTTTATCTCAAAAAAGTCTTAAAACAGCTTATTATTTATTGCTAGCAGGCGTGTTGGTTTTTGTTTTATTTGGCGGCAAACGCGTGCAACGCATAATCCCAATATTAACCCCATTAAAAAATCAGACTTTAGCTTTTACATATACTGTAGCTGGTATGTATTTTAAAAAAGAGGCTCATAAAACCATTGCTTCTCATAAAATACGTTACTTTTTAAAAGATATAAGAGAAAAATACCAATTAAATATAGATATTTATAAAAATAATTTTGCCCAAGTATTAGCGCTTAAACTCGGCAAAAATAGAGAAGAGATAGAGAAAACGATTGCCTTTATTAAACAAATAGAATCTCAAACAGAAGTGAGTAAAGAAGAATTAGTAATATTAAATAAATACATAAACAACACCACGAAATATGGAAAATAAAACGCAAAGCGATTTACCATTCGAAAACCGATTGCCACTAAAAGAATTGTTAAATGCTGTAACCAAAATTAAGGCTGAATTAAAAAAGGTAATTGTTGGGCAAGACAACTTTATAGAGTTTTTAATTATAGCGCTTTTGGCAGATGGTCATGTGCTCATTGAAGGCGTGCCAGGAGTAGCCAAAACAATAACAGCTAAACTCTTAGCAAAGCCTATCAGTAGT
>CAZGZH010000325.1:0-2740 GCA_964529645.1 uncultured Flavobacteriaceae bacterium | reverse complement strand
GTTATGCAAACCATTTTAAATGTTTATGAATTTGGTTTTGGAATGCAGGAAGCCGTTAACGCGCCGCGATTCCATCACCAATGGTTGCCGGATTTAGTAATCTTTGAACCCAAAGGTTTTGATAGTTTACTAATAAAACAACTACAAGATAAAGGCTACAAAATTAACCAAGGACGTACACGTATTATTGGTAAAGTAGATGCTATTTTAAGTTTACCCGATGGCACTTTAGAAGGCGGCGCCGATTACCGTGGTGATGACAATGCCGCTGGCTATTAAATATTAATATTATGAACCCTATTTTAAAAAATATAATTGTATTAATTTTAGGATTACTCATTGGCAGTGCTATAAATATGGGGCTTATAATGATAAGTAGTTCTATAATTCCACCACCATCTGGTGCAGATGTGACCACTATGGAAGGTTTAAAAGCCTCTATTCATTTGTTTCAACCCCAACATTTTATTTTTCCTTTTCTAGCCCACGCTTTAGGGACATTAGCAGGAGCGCTTTTTACGGCTTTACTGGTTAGTGGCCATAAATTAAAATGGGCTTTAGGAGTAGGTGCTTTTTTCTTAATAGGTGGAATTACAAACGCTACCATGCTTCCTGCCCCAACTTGGTTTATTGCAACCGATTTAATTGGCGCCTATATTCCTATGGCTTTAATAGCTTATAAATTAACAACAAAATATATACACCGATAAACAATTATATTTGTTGTATTAAAACAAGTTGTGGTGCATTAGAGGAAAATGGCAAAAAACAAAGATAATCATACGAAATTTAGTGTTATTGGGATTGTTCTTGGAATTATTTGCATTTTAATTTCTCTCAATATTAATAGTGAAATGGCAATTGAATTTCAGAGTTTAGAAGGAAAAACAAGAGCATTTATTGGTTTGTTTGAATTGCGTCATACTGAAAGATATTACTATGGTTTAATTGGACTAATAGGATTAGTCTTTGCTATAATATCAATGAGAAAAAAAGAGAAAAAAATACTTTCAATATTTGCCATTTCCATTTCAACTTTATCAATAATAATAACATTTCTGAATACTTGGAGATATTTTTAAAATAAATAATGAGTTCAAAAACACCTACTAGTAAGACAAATATCTTGGATTTCTATAATTCCACAATTAATTGTAATGGGAATACTAATGCTATCTTGGTATTTTTTCAAGCCTGAAAAAGCAATACTTTATGGAGCGTTGAGTTATTTGGTTATTTCATTTTCTTTAAGAAATTTAATACCTAAAGACCATCGAAATGGAATGAGAAAAGTGAAAAATGGAAATTTTAAAAAAGCCATTTCTGATTTTAATAATAGTTATGGATTTTTTGAAAAAAATAATTGGATTGATAAATATAGGTTTTTAACATTATTGAGTTCTTCAAGAATGTCATATAAAGAAATGGCTTTAAATAATATTGCTTTTTGTTATAGTCAAATTGGTAACGGAATTAAATCAAAGGAATTTTACGAAAGAACTTTAAGGGAATTTCCTGAAAGTGGACTTGCAAAAGCAGGACTGAATATGTTAAACTCGACAAATAATAACGCACCACAACACCGTGTATAGCTCATTGTGGCGGAATTTTCCAAAAGGAAAATTCCTTACATTTACAAAAAGTACAGCTTCGGCGGAAAAATCTTGCTGATTTTCCCACAACGAAGCCATACACATAACCGTTGTAAGTAATTAAAAAAGACTGTAATGAAACATGTAAAATGGTTTGACAGAAAATTCGACTTTTCCTTCGAGCAAAATATTTTTCCTTCAATAATTGAACGGTTGAAAAAAACTCCATTTCTTTTAAAAGACAAAATAAATAAAATGCCTACTACACACTTAACCATTAAGAGAAATGGGAAGTGGTCTATTCAAGAAAATATTGGTCATTTAATTGACTTAGAACCGATTTGGCAAGGAAGACTTGAAGATATTTTGAATAATAAAGTGGAATTAAGGTCAGTCGACTTGGAAAATAAAAAAACAGAGTTGGCTTTACACAACGAAAAAAATATTGATAAATTAATTGAAGATTTTTTAAACATTCGATTATTAACAATAAACAAGCTTCATAAACTAACTGAAAAAGAAGTATATAAATACGCTCTTCACCCTAGATTGAAAACTCCGATGAGAACAATGGATTTATTCCTTTTTGTAGCTGAACACGATGATTACCATTTGTCTAGAATTAATGAATTAGAAACTACTTACAACACTTTATAAAATTTATGCTTACATTTAAACTAAATAACGAACCGACAAACATTCAACAGACGATTTGTTACAACCTAAATTAGCCCTTTTATTTATAATAAAACTAATATTATCCTTGATAAACTTTTTTTATCCAAAAAACGATTGACTAATTACGCTCCGCCTTAGCGGAACTCTTGGTTAAACAATAAATTGTGATGCTATTAATAACGTGAGTATCTATCACAACTCATTGTTGCTCAAATTCATTATATTTACGTTCGCAAAGCAGAACTACACTTGCCCGCCTAAGGTGGGTTTAGCGCTTTACTATAGTGCATTAGGGTACAATTCTGAATGCTAAACTAATAATATAAATTAATGACTAAAGCAGAAGAATGTTTTCATAAAATTGCTGATAAGCTTCCAAACGCAACAAAAGGAAAAGTATTTGGAGCAATTTGTATAAAAGCAGCAAGTGGAAAAACTGCTGCAATCTTTTGGAAAAATGAAATAATAAT
>CAZGZH010000324.1:0-2748 GCA_964529645.1 uncultured Flavobacteriaceae bacterium | reverse complement strand
ATTTACTTATTCCACTGCAAATTGGCGCGCGCGATATGGCTTCGGGTTTGTTAAATATGATATCGTATTGGCTCTTCTTTTTGTCTAGTGTCATTATGGTACTGTCGTTGTTTGTAGAAACAGGACCTGCCGCTGGCGGTTGGACAATTTACCCACCTTTAAGTGCCTTGCCTCAAGCGATGCCTGGATCTGGATTAGGAATGACTTTATGGTTGGTGTCTATGGCCATTTTTATAGCCTCATCACTATTGGGCTCTTTAAATTACATTGTTACAATTTTAAATTTGCGTACCATTGGTATGAAAATGATAAGATTACCCCTTACAATTTGGGCCTTTTTTATCACAGCAATTATTGGAGTAACAACATTTCCAGTTTTATTATCAGCCGCGTTATTATTAATTTTTGACCGCAGTTTTGGTACCTCTTTTTATCTATCAGATATATTTATTCAAGGTGAAGTTTTACATTATCAAGGGGGCTCGCCTATTTTATTCGAACATCTTTTTTGGTTTTTAGGACATCCAGAAGTGTACATTGTTATTTTGCCAGCTATGGGAATTGTATCAGAAGTAATGGCTACAAATTCGCGTAAACCTATTTTTGGCTATCGCGCTATGATTGGTTCTATTATTGCCATTGCTTTTTTATCTACTATAGTTTGGGGACATCATATGTTTGTAACAGGTATGAATCCATTTTTAGGCTCTGTATTTACTTTTACAACTTTACTTATTGCTATTCCGTCGGCTGTAAAAGCCTTTAATTGGATAACAACACTCTGGAAAGGTAATTTACAACTCAATCCTGCCATGTTATTTTCAATAGGATTTGTCTCTACTTTTATAACAGGAGGACTTACCGGTATTGTTTTAGGCGATAGTGCTTTAGATATAAATGTACACGATACTATGTTTGTAGTCGCGCATTTCCATCTGGTTATGGGTGTTTCTGCCATCTTTGGTATGTTGGCAGGCGTCTATCATTGGTTCCCTAAAATGTATGGTCGTATGATGAATAAAGATTTAGGTTATTTACATTTTTGGCTGACAATTATTTCGGCTTACGGCGTCTTTTTCCCGATGCATTTTATCGGTCTAGCCGGATTGCCAAGACGTTATTATACCAATACCGCTTTCCCAATATTCGATGATTTATTACATATAAATAATGTTATAACAGTGTTTGCCATAATTGGCGGATTAGCACAGATATTGTTTTTTGCCAACTTTTTCTTTAGTATGAAAAAAGGACCAAAAGCCTCTCAAAACCCTTGGAGATCTAATTCACTTGAGTGGACAACGCCAGTTGAACATTTACACGGTAACTGGCCAGGTGAAATCCCAGAAGTACACCGTTGGGCCTATGATTATTCTAAAGTTGATGAAAATGGCGAATGGTATGGTGGTCAAGATTTCACTTCGCAAGTTGTACCTGCACGACCCGGCGAAGAAATGTTTTAATACCTTTCTGATAAAATTATTTAAAAAGCCTCAAAACTAAGTTTTGAGGCTTTTTTTAGCAATGAATATTAAAAAAAGGACTATTAAATTTAGGTTAGACTCTTGTTATCAGTATAAAAAACATTATAATTGGTGAGTTAATTCACTAAAAAACTATATATTTGGTGAGTTAAATCACTAAATATGATAAAAAGACAATTAGAAAAGGTTATTTTATCGGGTCTAAATCAAGGAAAAGCAATCATTTTATTAGGGCCTCGTCAAAGTGGGAAAACCACTTTAATGGAAGCCATTGCTTCAAAGCACGCAACATATTTATTGTTAGATTGTGATGATCCCATGGTACGCACTCAGTTAGAGAATGCTAATACAGAAGAGTTAAAGCAAATTATTTCTGATTATAAATTGGTATTTATAGACGAGGCGCAACGTGTAAAAAATATAGGGTTGACCCTAAAAATTATAACCGATAGATTAAAAAATGTGCAATTATTAGTTTCAGGTTCGTCATCTTTCGAAATAAGTAATCAAACCAATGAGCCTTTAACAGGTAGAAAGTGGGAACATATTTTATATCCTATAAGCTGGGTTGAATTACAGTCGGATATTGGCTTTTTAAAGACACATCAGCAATTAGAGCACAGGATAATTTATGGTATGTACCCCGATGTTATCAATTTTCAAGGAAAGGAACAAAAAGTTCTTAGAAATTTGTCTGGCAGCTATTTGTATAAAGATATTTTTAATTTTAAAGGATTACGCCATCCTGAGCTTTTAGAAAAGTTATTACAATTATTAGCTTTGCAATTAGGCAATGAAGTGTCTTATAATTATTTAGCTAAAATATTACAGGTAGATAAAAATACCATTAGTAATTATTTGCAATTGTTAGAACAAGCTTTCGTAATTTTTAGATTAAAAGCTTTTAGTCGTAATAAAAAAAATGAAATTAAAAGAGGTCGTAAAATATATTTTTACGACACTGGTATCAGAAACAGTATTATAGGCGATTTTAAACCGCTTGAATTACGCCAAGATAAGGGGGCTTTGTGGGAAAATTTTCTAATAAGCGAACGCCGTAAACAATTAGAGTATCAAGAAAAAATTGTAAACACATACTTTTGGCGGACTGTAAGTGGTCAAGAAATTGATTATATAGAAGAAAGAGATGGGGCATTATTTCCCGTTGAATTTAAATGGAAAGACATCAAATCAAAATACAGCAAAGCTTTTTTTAAATTATATAACACAGAGGTAACAGTTATAAATCAATCTAATTTTGAAA
>CAZGZH010000323.1:0-2750 GCA_964529645.1 uncultured Flavobacteriaceae bacterium | reverse complement strand
CTCTTCCTTTTTTACCAATAGAGAACAAATATTTCCCGTTTGTATCGAATTTATTTATCCCTTCGCCTTTTTCTAAGACGTATATATCACCTAAATGATCTACAGCTATATCCATTGGTTCAGAAATAAGCGCTTTAGAATTATTGTTTTGCAAACCAATAGTTGCAATTTCCTCAAAATGCAGAGTGTTCATTTTTTGTTTTGAGCAATTATTGGTGAATAAGATTGTCACAGTTGCTAACAAAAAAGTAGTACTTTTCAATATCCCCGTTCTAGTTGATAACATATATTTACTCCTATGTTTTATCAGGTTTTAACGATAATAAATTTTTCTTGATATTTACTCAGAGTATAAAGCATTATCTACTAAATGCTTTATATTAGATTTTTTACCAAGTAACTCACAGCAAAGTTCGCAGTAATAATGATATTTGCCATACTTATATTTTTCTCCTGTTTTATTTTCAATTATTTTTATTAATTCATTAAATCCTCGATTTTTTACCATTTTAAGAATATAATTACTTTCATTTTCTTTGAGAATTTTATCTATTGATTTATTATAAATATTACCTAAAAACATTGGACTTTGTATGCTTTCTATAACAGGGGGGCCTATTGTGGGTATGCCACAACAACACCATACTCTACCACATGTGTCTATTACCGGAAATTGAATTTGATCACACGGCACACCCAAACTTTCTATATCTGGTATAAATTTACTGAGGTTATTTTCAATTTCCCTATTAACCCCTGCGAATCGACCGTACAACTTTGGTTCTTTTAATGATACAATACAATTATAGTTCTTTATTTTATATACAATATCCATTCCTATTTTGTCATTTTTTGTCATAATACATGTTACTTTGACATCTAATCCAATTTCATCAGAGACTTCTAATATGTTTATTATGTTTTTTAGATTGATGAATTTTTGATGATATCGGTCTGCACTTAATAAAATTAAACGCAATCCAAGTACGGATAATTCTTTCAAAATAAATTTCGTTTTTTGATATGTTGACGCCCAAAATCCATTAGTTCCAATTATAACATCCATACCAATAGAATGACTATAATGTAATATATCTTTAATCTCTTTATAATATATAAACGGTTCTCCACCACTTAATGTATAAGATGTAATTCCATATGCAAAGACATCGTTTAGTATAACCTTAACTCTTTTTACATCTAATTTTTCATGTTTATCTGGACTGCAATGATAAACGCAATGGTCACAAGCAATATTACATTTTAATGTATAAATAATGGTTATATTTTTAAATATTGGTCCCATAATTCTTGGTTAATAACTATTATATCACTAATAATTACGCCCTATTGAATTAACAGTGTAGTCACTTCCGTAAAGATCTATTAAGCTTTTGAAATTATCATATTTATATAAATTGGAATATAAATGCATTGCTTTTTCAAAAATTATTTTCATGAAATAACAGTGGTTTAAATACTCATTCCCAATTGTATTATACCAAGAATGGTGGCAGTATCCACCACAAAAATATTTTAACCAACATTTTGCACAATTCCCCAGACTATAGATGTTCATAGATTTTAACTCATTTAACCAGTTTTTATTAATACCATCCCATATGTTTCCAATTGCTTTTTCTGGATTTCCAATATAACGGTGACATGGATATATTTTACCATCAACAGACACGCCAATATATTTGCTACCAGAAGTAGTACACCTGTAAAAATGTTTATGTGGATTATTAATATATTTTAAAAATCCTATAAATAAATCACCATACTTTGAATTAATGTTATTTTTAATGCTGGACTCGAATTCTAAGGCATGTTCACCTATTTTTATATTTATATTTTCCCAATCTTTTTTACTAATTTTCAGACAAGGATCATTATTATTCCCCTCGAAGAGTCTATATATAACTGGAATATTTCCAAATTCGTTAAAATACTCTAGAACATTATCAAAACTGATTAATGTACTTTTTGTCATAGTCACCCGTATTGCTATGTAGAATTCATCCTTATGTTTTAAAAGTGATTTTAGGTTATTTACAATAACCTTGTGAGTATCCCTTTCTTTTTTGGATTTAAATCTTCTATTTAAGTCTTGAATATATTCAGGTCCGTCAAAACTAACCGTTACTTCTATTCTCTCTTTTATAAAAAAATTAATTATTTCATCATTTATTATTGTACCGTTAGTCGTCAAACCAAAATATATGTTTTTCCCGACCTTTCTTGCTTTATCTTTTGCATATGCAACAATATATTTTATTAGTTTAAAATTTAATAGCGGTTCCCCACCAAAAAATGTTATTCTGTAATTTTTAGATTTGCTTGTAGAGAATAAAAAATCAATCGCCTTCTTTGCAATTTTTTGTTTCATGTGAACTGAAGGTCCACCATATGAACCTTTATCACCATAACAATAAACGCAATCTAAATTACATATATGGGTTACATTCATAGAAATATGCACAACATCACTTTTACTAATCTTTTGCAACGTATATAATTCTATCTGATTTACAGTATTATTTTCAACAAATGGTTTTTTATCAATAATACCTACTTTTAATAAATTAGATAGAGCATTAATAATATCAGAATTTTTCCAATTTCGTGACATTATATTAAAAATTTCATTTTTATTATCTAAACCTTTTTGGATACTCTTAATTAATTCTGATTCAACACTAGATAATTTAATTAGTCTACTATCTTCAACATCCCATAACAAATTG
>CAZGZH010000322.1:0-2764 GCA_964529645.1 uncultured Flavobacteriaceae bacterium | reverse complement strand
AGATGAAGATGTGGTATTGGTAGAAATATTGGAGTTAAAAAGCGGAGTTAAAGGTAAAGATTTAAAACACCTGGAAATCATATTTCCAGGTGTTTTATGATGAACGTAAATACTATGTATCATATAGTACAAAAACACCATTTCAATTTTTAAAATATTGTATTAGAAACGGAGTTGATATACACGTTAACAACGACGAATTGCTAAGACGAGCATGTGGATCAGGAAGCCTTGAAATTGAATATCTATTAAATAATGGGGCTGATATTCATGCTAAAAGCGATGATCCGTTAAAACGAGCTTCTAAAAGTGGAAATTTAAATCTTGTTAAATTTTTAATCAATAACGGGGGCTAAGATTATTAACAACTTACCATTATATGAAGCATGTAGTAAAAATCATCTTGACATTGTTAAGTATTTTATAGAAAGAGGATTGACATTAATTTTAAAAAGTAACATGTTTTCGTCATGTTTATTATTTTTTTAAAATTTAATCATATTAGATTAAATAATTCATAATGGGAGACTTTTGGGACAATATTAATAAAATTTATATTGTGGCAGCAACAACATCAAGTGTTATTTTAGTTGGAAAATTAATTAACGACACTGTCTGTTCAGGAGGAATAAGAAGAGACAAAATAGGTAGAAGTGCAACCATAAAAGACGGTAAGGTTGTTAACCTCGATTGGAAAAAAAGAAACTAAAACTTTTAACCCACATCATCGATATAAAACATCTCTAAGTTTCCTTGTTTTGTTTAACTTACAAAACAAGGAAAAATACAGTTTATTTTGACCCTACTTCTATGTTTAAATTTGTAACAACGACAACCATTGCAAGAGCAATTGTAAATAACGGTAATCCAGGACCATCAACATTACATTCTGTTCTCTGTCTCGGCATTATAAACAACATAACTATCAATACAATTAAAGCTGGAACAAATCCTATATATTTCATATATGGATACAATGAATTATAAGGTCTATCCTGGGCCATCATCCACCCGAACACAAGCCATCCTATAATGAATAATGCAGGTAAAACGAGTGGTATTTTCTTTTTAATTTGTTTCATCATTATTTTCATTGAAATAGCTGACAATGCTATAGTAGCGCACGAAATGTAAATATGTATTTTATGTTTAGGAAGATGCTTCCCGATAATATAAGCCAGTGTAGCCCATCCTAATATAAACAATACAAGTCCAAATTTATCTCCATATTTAAACCTTTTTTTGACTTGATCATGTGAATTTTCGATAACAACTCCAAATATTATAAGTAACACAGCAATTATCGTGATTCCGAGTCTGTTATTAAACTTTAAGACAAACATTTATATATTAATATATTAATATATTAATAAATATTTTTAAAGTTTCATTTGAAAATTTAATCACGGACATCTTGACACATAGCGTCTCTTTCGTTTGAATATTTATACATTATAAGAAATAAAAATAATATAGCTGTGACAATACCTAGTCGTTTATATATATGTTTATCTGCTTTCATGGTTAATTATACAAAATATTAAAAAAATGATTAATGTTGTAAAAAATTAATAACAAAAAAACATCATGGCAACTAACGATACTGAAAACTGGAAGACAGAAGTGGAAATGTTAAAAAACAGACTTAAGACTCAAATTAATAGTCGTAATCAAAATATTTTAAACACAATGTTGACCGAGTTAGGAGATACGAAACACCAAAAACATCTGAATCTTAACGAAATGTACAATAATACACAAGTTGATAAAATACCTAACATTAATTCTAC
Organism: uncultured Flavobacteriaceae bacterium; assembly: GCA_964529645.1. Lineage (GTDB taxonomy): Bacteria > Bacteroidota > Bacteroidia > Flavobacteriales > Flavobacteriaceae > CG1-02-35-72. Next base: position 974 of record CAZGZH010000322.1, on the reverse strand, counting down.
TTGAATTTTAAAAAATTATTTTCTTTTGTATACTTTAAATGCTTGGGGTTGATAAAATTAGTCGTACTGTAGCGATAATAATTTTAGTTGTTTCTATATTATTATTTGTAGTTTCGCTTTTCGTTGGGATAAAATATAATTCTCTTAGACTCTTCTTTTTGTTTTTAGGAATTGTTTCGTTATTAGGCGTTGCATATGCTATTTATGCTTTAAAATACTGCGAGACGCATACTTGTAAAATGAACACTAAGGAGAAGTTTAGCGACTCTGCTAAATTAATTGTTTACACAGCTTCATGGTGTGGTCATTGTCAGCAGTTAAAACCGACACTAACACAGTTGTCTGATGACTTCCCTGGACAAGTTGCGATTTTACAATGTGATGGCGGAGATAAACAAGAATGTGATAGTTCAAATATACAAGGATTCCCGACAATTAGAAATTCAAGCGGAGAGGAGCATTCTGGCCCAAGAACGTATGATGCGTTAAAAGAATTTGCTTCTTTGTAAACATTCTGATTTTTTACCATTATCTAATGAAATAAATTCTTCATTAGATAAGGGTAAAAAATTAATTAAACCATTTATGTAAAAGAGCATCGCTCGCTGTTATTCTACGTTTAGGATCGTACTTTAACATTTTACGAAGTAAATTAATTCCATCTTTATCTAGTGAAGGAACTATTTCTTCCCAATCATCGTCGTCTGCACCATCATATTCGATAATCTCATGTTCTACTCTCCAAAAATCTTTATACTTTGGCATATCTTTAAAAGACGGCCATGTAGTTTCTTTACTTGTATTAGGAGAACCTAGAGTTTTGAACAAATTATATAATTCATCCTTCCAACCATTTCCAACATCATATAAATCTTCTTTATTGTTAGAAATGTAAACAAAAATACAACCTACGCTCCATATGTCATAAGTAGGTATATGACGAAGTGTTCTGAGCTTACTTTCTGGAGGTTCAT
>CAZGZH010000321.1:0-2772 GCA_964529645.1 uncultured Flavobacteriaceae bacterium | reverse complement strand
CAAATAGCGCAATAAGACGTGGGTCTGTTGGTCTAGGCGCATCAGCATCTACAATTTTACCATTAGGATCTATTAAAATAAAACGCGGAATACCAGTTATTTGGTAGTCTTTTACAAATTTAGAATTCCAATCGTTCTCAGAAAAGAGTTGAATACCGCCTAATTTGTCGTCTTTTATCATTTTACGCCATTTGGCTTTGTCTTTTTTCTTATCGATAGACATACTTACAAAAGCAATTTTTTTACCTTTATATTGTTCTTCTATTTTCTTTAAAGCTGGGATTTGTTTTCTACAAGGTGCACACCAAGTAGCCCAAACATCAATGTAAACGTATTTACCTTTTAAACTTTTGAGTGATGTCTTACCGCCTTTATAATTTTCTAAATTAAATCCAGGAGAGGGTTTACCAAGTGCAAAATTTGTAAGCTTTGCATGTTGTGAAGCATAGTTACTTTTTAAGAAAGTTATCATTCTTGTATTAGCCGTTTCTTCGTTAGCTGTAAAAGCACTATCTAAGCCTTTAGTTTCATTTAACAGCTTCTTATTAAAAGCATCTACGTCATTAACTTTTGCATCAAAAGCAGCTTTTTCTAACAAAAAGAAAGATTCTAAATTATCTAAACCAAATTGTTTTTGAGTTTTAATTTTTTTAGCTAAATAGTTATTAGTACTGGCACCATTTCCTGAAAAAATAATACTCTCATCAAAATTATTGGCATCTGCAGTAACAGCAACTTCAAAGCCCTTTTTAAGATGTAAAAAAGCTTGTTTTTTACCATCTGTCAAAGCAAAAAAACCATCTATAATATGTAGTGTATCTTTAAAATTACCTTCTTTGTCAACAGCAATTTGTTTTTTATAGCGATTATTACCAAAGACAGAAATAGTATCTGTATTTAAATTTGTTATTTTACCCGATAAAGCCACATAATCATGAGTGGGTTTTTTGCATGCTACAAAGCCTAGCGCAATAAATAAATAGATTAATTGTTTCATAGTTTGAATTAAATTTTTGCAAATATATAAAATTATAAAAGTGCCCATTGTTTATTATTTGTTAAAAACACAATAAATAAGGGCACTTTTTAAAGGTCGAAAGAATCTAAAATACTTTCAGGCAAGTATTACAGTTTGTATTCTTTAAGCAATTCTTTTAGTTTTGGACTTGAGGGTCTTGGTGCGTTAGAACTAACAATATTTCCTTGTGGATCTATTAAAATAAAACGCGGAATGCCTTTTATCATATAGTCTGTTACAAATTTTGAATTCCAATTGTTATCGGCAAATAGCTGAATACCACCCATTTTCTTTTCTTTAATCATTTTACGCCAAGCATCGTGTGCTTTTTTAGTATCTACAGAAATACTTACAAAAGCGATGTTTTTACCGTGATAGACTTTCTCTATCTTTTTTAAGAAAGGGATTTCTCTTTTACAAGGGCCACACCAAGTAGCCCAAACATCGACATAAACAAATTTGCCTTTTAAATCTTTTAATGATGTAGTACCCCCTTTATAATTTTCGTAATCTACAAATTGAGGAGATGGATTGCCCTTGCCTACTTTTTTAAGGGCTGTGTAGATTTTCTCGATTTTTGCATTATTTGTTTTGTTTGTAGAAGCCTTCATAAAGGTTTTATAATATCCTTCAAAATCATCTACATATGTTATTGAGTATTGCGCATCTCTAAATAGCAAAATGTTTTTTAATTCCTGACTTTTAATACTGTCTGCGACAAATTGCAACTTGGTTTGCGAATAATCAATTAAGCTGTCTTTTTTATAAGCTTTTTGAGTTAAATCGTTTGTGTATTCACCAAAAAATTCAATATAGTTTCTGTTACCTAATAGGTCATCATTTTCTGTTAAGAAATCATTTTTATAATTGTAAAAGTCTTTAGAAACTTTAAAGGCTTTGTCTTTAGAAATATACCGTTTTGAAGCTTCAAAATTGTTTAATTGATTAGCCCAAGAATAATTAATATCTTTTGTTTCTAATAATTTGAATGTATTGCTTAAATTACTTGCATTATTGAGAAGCGTGAATTTTACTTGCTTAACAGAGTCCATTTTTTGTAAAAAATCAGCTTCATTTAAAGTACCAACATATTTGTAGCTACCATACTTTTTCAAGGATTTCAACAATTTATTTTTGCTGAGTAAGTAGGTATTTTCATTAAATCCTTTTCCTGTAAATATAAGGGTACTGTCTATGTTTTTAGCATCTGCTTTAATTGATAAATTAAAGGAGGGCTCTAAGTAAATATCCATTCCTGTACCTTGGTAAGACAGGCCAAAATAAGTTCCTCTGTCAACTTTAATAGTATCGTTAAAATAACCGTTTTCATCAATTTTTAAAACGTGTTTATTAAAAGAAGCATCATAAATAGAAATTTCCTTGGCTGTATTGTTTATAATAGCGCCGTTTATTACAGCATAATCAACTGTTTTGTGGGGTTGACAAGCTATAAAGCTTAAAATTAGTCCGATATAAATAAAGTTTTTCATAGAGGTTTAAATTAAATTTGGTTCAATCAAAAGTAAGCTTTTATTTGCATATGAACAGTATTATAGTGAATTTTGGAATGTTAAAAATTACTTAAAAATGATTTATCAGATACAGACAAAACATCTCGATTTTAATACTTTATCTACTCTCATTCATGAAAATAAAAAAATAGAATTGTCAAAGGGTGTCAAAGAAAATATTACAAAGTGTCGTTCTTATTTAGACAAGAAATTAGAAACCAGTAACGACCCTATTTATGGTAT
>CAZGZH010000320.1:0-2782 GCA_964529645.1 uncultured Flavobacteriaceae bacterium | reverse complement strand
ATGATAAACTGACGTAACTCTTGTGCTAATTGGGGTAATTTTTCCTTAGAAATATTCCTTAAATCGGCAGGGTCATTAATCTGATTGAGTAAAGCAGTTTTCATCGTGGTAAAAGTACAATAATTATCATTTTAAAAAGGCTAAAACAGTTTTTAGCCTATCTTTGTTTTATGATAAAACCTTTTGATGATAGCTATTTTATGAAGCAGGCTTTACGTGAAGCACAAACAGCTTTTGATAAAAATGAAGTCCCTGTAGGAGCCATTATAACCTGCAACAATACCATTATTGCCCGTGCGCATAATCTTACCCAAACATTGACTGATGTAACAGCTCATGCCGAAATGCAGGTATTTACAGCAGCCTCTAATTATTTAGGAAGTAAATATTTACAAAAATGTACGCTTTATGTTACACTCGAACCCTGTTGTATGTGTGCGGGTGCTAGTTTTTGGACTCAGATAGGTAAAATCGTTTTTGGCGCGTCAGATGAAAAACGGGGTTATATAAATTACAATGTACCAATCCATCCCAAAACTAAAGTTGTAAAAGGAATTTTAGAAAAAGAATGCAGCACTTTATTATTACAATTTTTTGAGAAACAGCGCAAGCTTAAATCTTAGTCTTTTTAATTGGTTTAATTCTTTTTTGGCGGCTCTGATGGGAATAAGTATTCTGATAATTTTTTGTCCTTATAACGGGTATAGAGAAAAAGTGGCAAAACAATAAAAGCCATAATAACAACGGCAATTCCTATAATAAGTGCCCCTCTTTTTGGTAGATTAGTCTGGGAATAAAATCCCCAAATAAATAGTATAATATCTCCTAAAAAAATGAGTTTTAAAAGGGTTTTCATGTGTTTCTTTATATTAAGAAAGGCTAAACTACAAAAAGTTTTATCTTTAAGCGATTAAAAAGACACCCTTTATGTTAGCCAAACTTAAAAACATGTCTCTTATAAATAAGTTGAAATTAGTAAGTATAGTTACTTCTGTTTTTATGCTTATCGGCCTACTAATGACCTTTAAAGTTTGGACATTAAAACATGATTTCCCCGTAATAAGCGTCTTAGATTTTTTGCCACAGCTAGGCGCGCAAATAACATTAATTGGATTTATCGGTTTACTTTTTGTAACAGCTGTTAGTATTTTTTGGCATAAATCTAAAATTTACAGTCTGGTTATTTTGTTGAGTGTCCTATTACTCAGTCAAGATTATATGCGTTGGCAGCCTTGGATTTACATGTATATGCTCATTTTTTGGATTGTGAGTCGTGCTAAAAAAAACAACTCGCAACAACTTATTTGGGCGCTTCAATTACTCATGGCGGGTATTTATTTTTGGGCAGGAGGCCATAAGTTAAATCCCTTTTTTAGAAATACTTTTCCGTTAGAAATGGCACAAGTTTTAGGTCATTTATTTAATATTGAGCGCCTATCTATAATTTATAAGCTAGCCTATTTGGGTTTCCTTATTCCACTTATAGAAATAGCCATTGGCTTTGGATTATTGTTTAAAAAATACCGTTTTTATGCACTTGTTATGGCCAGTATGACACATGTTATCATCATCCTTTTTCAAGCGCCCCACGGTTTTAATTATTTTGGCATTGTATATCCTTGGAATTTGGCAATGTTACTCATTATTTGGACACTTTTTTATGGTGATGATTCAGAAATTACTTTTAAAGAAGTTAGAAAAAGTATTTTATTAAAAGTTATTTTTCTTTTAATTTGGCTTTTGCCAAGTCTCAATATATTCGGATTGTGGCATAATTACACATCGTTTAAATTGTATACGGGAAATGATAAATATTTGTTTGTAGTAGTAGACAAAGCTGACTTAAATAGCACTTTAGAACAGTTTAAACCGTATCAATTTAATAGGTATAAACAATTTAAGAGCTTATTTAATTTAACCGAAAATGATAAAATTATAAGTTTGTACGATTGGTCTATAAACACCTATCATATACCACTCAATTTAAATAAAGCAGCACAACAACAACTGGTAAGTTATTTTCTCAGATTAAACAAATTCTTAAAAACCCCTGTTCGATTTATCATTTATGAAAAAGGACAGTATAAAATCCTACAAAATAATCATTAAAAATTATGTATAAAATTAAACTTCTGTTAGTATCTTTGGTTTTGATGGCCTGTCAAAACAAACCCGTAAAACAACAAACTACAACTTCAAAAAAGATTGTCATTGCGCACCGTGGGGCATCTGGTTATTTGCCAGAGCACACATTAGCCGCCAAAGCTTTGGCTTACGGCATGCATCCCGATTATTTAGAGCAAGATATTGTTTTAAGTAAAGATGATGTACCCATTGTTATACATGATATTTATTTAGACGATGTTACCGATGTGACTTCTGTTTTTCCGCAACGCCGGAGAGAAGATGGTAAATATTACGTCATTGATTTTACCTATAATGAACTCTTAAAACTCAACGTTACAGAACGATTTGATACCAAAACAGGTAAAGCCGTTTTTAAAGGACGTTTCCCAAGAGGTAAATCACATTTTAAATTACATAGCTTGCAAGATGAAATAGAAATGATTCAGGGTTTAAATAAAAGTACGGGCTATGATATGGGTATTTATCCTGAAATTAAAGCCCCTAAATTTCATCGTGACAGTGGTAAAGATATTTCTAAAATTGTTTTAAAAGTACTGTCAGATTATGGTTATAAAACTAAAAAAGACAACTGTATTTTGCAGTGTTTTGACGCTGCCGAATTAAAACGTATCCGACAAGAATTAGATAGTAATTT
>CAZGZH010000319.1:0-2794 GCA_964529645.1 uncultured Flavobacteriaceae bacterium | reverse complement strand
ACATCAGGCGTTCCTATTGTTAGTGCTCCAACCTCATCTTTTAATGTTTTGGTTTTAATGTTTATAAAATAATCAAATTTTGTCCCTGCTTTAATTTCCCTTAAAATTTGTTTGCTCGGATTTAAAGGTATTTTTGGCGGGAGCATCAAATTGCTTATTTCGTTTAGGATAAAAAAATTGCTTTTTAGATGTTTTGAGAATTCCTTTTTAACAATTTCTCTCAATTGGGGTTTAATTATATAGGGTGATTCAATTTCATTTAGCAACCATTTTCCTTTTCTAAAATCAATGCCCGGTGTTGCACTAAACTTAAAAACGTACGTAGAGGTAACACAAGAAGTTAGTGTTAAACATAAGAGTATGGATACAAAAAGTGTCTTTTTCATATTTTTAGATTTACAATTTGCTTGAAATTTAATACACTAAATAACTTGCTTTTTTTGACTTATTTTATTGATAAATATAGTATTAAATTGTCTTTAAGGGACGACTAGTTATAATTTCATATTATCTAAGCCACTAAAAAAGTCGCTTTAGCCACTACCGAAAATAGGGCAATACAACTCTAATAGGGTTTTAAACCCTATTAGAGTAATTGTATAGGTCTTTATATCAATAATGAATCTATTCATGTTTTATTTTTCAAAACAAATGCAAAAAAAGCAATTATTATTGCAATAATAACAGAAAAAAGAAAACGATTTAAAATACCTTGAAAGTCTTTTAAATAAGATAATCCTAAAACAATTATTATATAAATTGGCAAGAATATCAAAAATTTTTTCCATCTTCCTAAATTTATAATTCTTTTAAGTTTTTGTTTCATATCTTCAATATTTAAATTGGATTATATTCATTAATTTAATGATTTATAAAGTTATACTAATGCGTAAGTCAATGACCCTATTAACGCACCGTCAACAAATAAACCAGCTCCTACAGCAAGTGCTGCAGAACCTCCTGTTGCAACACCAGCAATTACCACGTCTTCAGAATTGGCTAAAACATTTATTACACCGCCAACAGCATCAGCTTTAGCATATCCTTTAACTGAATTCCAAGCATCAGAAAACCAACTATTAGCCTTATTCGAATAAAGAATGCTTGACCAAGACTTAGTTGAACTTATCAAAATTTCAATCTCACTTTTAAGAGTTAACTCGTCAACTAATTTTAACTTATAATTAGATAAATATGCCAATAAATCTTTTTTAAGATTATCTAAAAATTCATCTTTTGACATTTTAGGAGAAGGTTCAGATTTATCCACAATATTCATTAACTCAAGAGTTATAGTCCTTATCTCCTTAGGAGAAATATATTCATTTTCATTATTTGATTTTGAGCTAAAATCTTTTAATTTTATTAAAGACTTTCTAAAATAATCTTCATTTTTTAATAAATTTTTTAATTCACTTTTCGAATTAGTGTTCAAAAATAAATCACTTGAATGTGTAATAGTAAATTCACAAATATTTTTATAACTTTTCTTGTTACTTAACTCTTTATATCCCTGATTAACAAAAACTCTATGAAAAGTTTCTATCTTATTCACATAATTTGTAACTTGTTTATTTAAATATTCTTGATTAATTGGTGTAATATTTGACTTATCACAACTTTGAAATATTATTAATCCAAGGCTAATAACCAAAAAATTTAATGTCTTATTTTTCATTTTAATAAATTTTTAAAATATGATTGTAATTTTAGTTCTATTGAAAAAATCTCCAACCCTTTGGAATAAGAGTTGGGTTTTGGCGAGGCATTTTCTAACTAAAAAAACATATATTTGTAGTCCTCTGTTGTTATTTAGCTATGTCATAGTTAATACGGTTTTAAGTTAAACATATAGTTTGTCCTTTTGTTTCTCTATTGCCAAAACAACAGAGGTTTTATTTTTATATCAATAATTTGATACAATTATTCGTTAAATAACACTAGAGTAAAAAAACAAAAAGTTGAAAACAGAAACGTTTTCTTCTTTTTTAGGAAGTTTTAATTTGTTTCATCTCAAATGTATAAAAAAAAAAAAAAATACTACACAATCTTTTTAAGTTTTTTTTGAAAAAAGGGGAATAATCCCCTAAAATTTTCTTTTAAAATGTAGATAAAGATACTTTTTAATATTTTGTTTTTGGCGTTTAAAACCTTACTCTTTTAAATTTATTACATTTACGGTAGCATCTTAAATAAAATATAATTATTACTGTATTTAAGGCTAGGTCATTATAAAAAAGAAGTTCCTTTTAACGCTATTTTATCCATACCTCTATAAAACACATATTTTAGATTTTTAATTGATCGAATTCCTCTATATGCCCCATCGTAATTTCTTTATTAGAACTTTTGATAAATAATTTTTTGCCTATTTAAATATTAATCGTATATTTGCGATGAACTTATGAAGCGTACCAGCCAACAAATCGATTATTCTAATGATGCCGAACAAACAGCGCGTTTTGCCAAAGCTTTAGCGCATCCGGTACGGTTGACTATTTTAAAATATTTAAGCAACCAATCGTGTTGTTTTACAACCGATTTGGTGGGCGTTTTGCCTTTGGCACAATCAACCATTTCGCAACATTTAAAAGAATTAAAAGAGGCCGGACTGATTAAAGGCACCATCGATCCGCCAAAAATTAAATACTGCATCAATCAAGAAAATTGGCACAAAGCCAAAGTTCTTTTTGAAAGTATTTTTAAAGAAGATTTTTCTAAAATAGATTGTTGCTAATCACTTTTTTTAAATATAAACATCGCTCATTGGCGATAAACAAATGAATATAAATAT
>CAZGZH010000318.1:0-2812 GCA_964529645.1 uncultured Flavobacteriaceae bacterium | reverse complement strand
CACACAAATAATAGCGGTAACATATTTTTTAATAATAGGAAAATTATTATCGCCTAATTGTGTTCGCAGTCCGTCAGCAATAGTATTGGTTGTTTTATTGGTTTCTATTTTACCCGATTTTAGTGAGCGATAAGCGTCATTGGCTTCATCAGGCTCACCAGCATAAACTTGACAATTATTCCCAAAATAATGGGCAGCTAAAGCCGACCCACCCAATAAACCACCGCCGCCAACAGGTGTGACAATAGCTTCTAAATCTGGTTGAACTTTTAACAACTCCATAGTAGCCGTCCCTTGTCCAATAATTACGGGTATATCGTTTGACGGGTGGATAAAAGTTGCCCCTGTTTCTTTCATCACTTCATTGGCTTTTTGTTCTCGTGCTATGGGTGTCGAATTACTTTCAATAACAATACCACCATAACCAATAACGGCTTCTTTTTTAACTTGTGGCGCATTTTTTGGCATAACTATATAAGCCTTTATCCCTATATTTCGAGCTGCTAAAGCCACAGCTTGTGCAAAATTACCAGACGAATGGGTTACAACCCCTTTTGTTTTTTGAGCGTCTGATAATTGTAATAAAGCATTAGTAGCACCGCGCATTTTAAACGCGCCCATTTTCTGAAAATTTTCACATTTAAAAAACAATGAGGCGCCCGAAATACCATCCAGTAAATGAGAAGTCAAAACAGGTGTATAGTGAATATAAGGGCTTATTCGCTGTTGCGCTTTAAGCAATTCTTCTTTAAAATTCATCCGATTAAAACAATTAAGTCCCTAAAATTAGTCATAATTTCAATTAAATCTTTAAATTTGAGTACTAAGATTTACAAGTATGCCTGTTATCAATACTTCAATAATATCAAAATTACCAAACGCCCAAACCAGTATTTTTGCTGTGATGAGTGGTTTGGCTGCCAAAGAAAAAGCATTAAATCTATCGCAAGGCTTTCCTAACTTTAAAACTTCTGAAACTTTAATAAACTTGGTAAGTGAGGCTATGAAAAAGGGCATTAACCAATACGCCCCTATGCCTGGAATTTTTAGCTTACGCGAGGCTATTGCCGAAAAAAATGACAATTTATATGGTGTTAATTACAATCCTGATACCGAAATAACCGTTACGGCTGGTGCTACACAAGCCATTTTTACCATAATTGCAGCTTTTATAAACAAGGATGATGAGGTCATCATTTTTACACCCGCTTATGATTGCTATGCGCCCAGTGTTGAATTGTTTGGTGGCAAAGTGCATTCGGTAGCTTTAAAGGCTCCCGGTTATAAAACCGATTGGCAACAGGTAAAAGCTTTGGTTAATACCAATACCAAAATGATAATTATCAATACACCACATAATCCAACGGGGAGTATTTTACAAAAAGAGGATTTAATGACGCTTCAAAAAATTGTAGCAGGGACAGACATCATTGTTTTAAGTGACGAAGTCTATGAACACATCATTTTTGACGGAGAAGCACACCAAAGTGTAGCGCTGTATCCCGATTTAATACAGCGCGCGTTTATCGTAAAAAGTTTTGGCAAAACCTTTCACCACACTGGTTGGAAATCGGGTTATGTAACGGCGCCAGAATATTTGATGAAAGAATTTAGAAAAGCCCATCAGTTTAATGTGTTTTGCGTCAATCATCCTATTCAAGTAGGCTTGGCAAAATTTTTAAAAATGCCTGAAAATTATCTCGGTTTACCCGATTTTTATCAGCAAAAACGTGATTATTTTTTAAGGCTAATTAAAGATTCGCGTTTTGAGTTTAAACCCGCAGGAGGAACCTATTTTCAGCTATTGAGCTATAAAAACATCAGTGAAGAAAATGATTATGACTTTGCCGTAAGACTGACTAAAGAAAATAAAATAGCCTCAATTCCTATTTCTGTGTTCTACAAAGACAAATACGATGCTAAAATGTTGCGTTTTTGTTTTGCAAAAACCAATGAAACGCTAGAACAAGCGGCCGATATCTTGAATAAAATTTAAATGAAGTCAGTGGATAACTATATATCAAATTGAAATAGTAAAGTGTTGATATTTAAGAATATAAAATTTAATAATTTGTCTGTTCGAGTGCAGTCGAGAACTATAGCGCCTACAAATTAGGTCTCGACTGCGCTCGACATGACATTATTAGTGCAAAATAGTAAATTAAAAATATGAAACTACCTACTGATTTCTAAAATTAAAATTATAAATGAAAAACCTTAGAGTAACTTTTTTGCAATCTGATTTAATTTGGGAAGATATTTCTGCAAATCTAAATGCTTTTACGATAAAGTTAAACCATTTAAAACAGGCGGCAGATGTAATTGTTTTACCCGAAATGTTTACTACGGGTTTTTCTATGAATCCGGAAAAACTCGCCGAAAAAATGACCGGTAAAAGTGTGACATGGATGCGTAAAAAGGCTAAAAAGTTAGATGCTTTAGTAATTGGCAGTTTAATAATTGAAGATGAAGGTTGTTATTACAATAGGTTAATAGCCGCTTTTCCAAATGCTACGGTTCAGTATTACGACAAACACCATTTATTTACTTTATCTGGTGAACACAGGGTTTACACTGCGGGTGAAAAACGCCTAGAATTTAACTATAAAGGCTGGCATATTTGCCCTTTAGTTTGTTACGATTTACGTTTCCCTGTGTGGGCGAGAAACACTACTAATTACGATCTTTTAATATATATAGCCAGTTGGCCAAAACCCAGAATTGACGCTTGGGACACTCTTTTAAAAGCGCGTGCTATTGAAAATATGAGTTATACTATAGGCGTAAATCGCATTGGCACTGACGGTAATAA
>CAZGZH010000317.1:0-2826 GCA_964529645.1 uncultured Flavobacteriaceae bacterium | reverse complement strand
TATTTTTGACAATTCATCAACATCTACAAGTGTCACATTTTTATTATCAGCTATAGCTATTTCTACATTTCTAGGAATAGATAAATCTATAATAGTCAATTTTTTATCTATAGGAATAGCCTCTAATTTTACTGTTGGCACATTAGCACCCGTCGCGACGATAAGGACATCTGCTTGGGCAATTTCGTCTTTTAAATGTGCCTCCTTTTTAGCAATTAAATTATATTGTTCTGCAAAAGCTTGTGCTTTAGAAAAAGTTCTGTTAATAATAGTAACATCATCTAAGTGTACATACTCTTTTATGTTTAAGGCGGTGTGTTTTCCTATTTCACCTATGCCATATAAAACAACTTTTTTAGACGCTAAATCAGCAATGTTTTCTTGTAAATACTGTATAGCAGCATAAGATACTGTAGTTGTACCAGAACTCAATGCTGTTTGATTTTTAACTTCTTTACTAGCATGTAATGCTGCATTAAAAAGACGTTCTAAAAACATATTAGTAACGCCCAACTCTTTTGCTTGCTTAAAGGCCATTTTAATTTGGCCAACTATCTCGTAATCGCCTAATATTTGACTATCTAAGCCCGTTGCAATTCTAAAGGCATAATTTATAGCTTGATTACTTGTATAGACATGAGATACTTTAATAAAATCGTCTACAGTACCATTAGAATAATTACACAATTCTTCAATCAATACAAAAGGATGTTTTGCAAAACCAAATATTTCTACCCTGTTGCAAGTTGACAAAATTAAGACACCTTCGCTCCCCTTATTTTTTATAGCTTTTAAAAGTTTTATTTGATTTTCTTTAGAAACACTAAATTGGCTGCGCATGGCAACATCTGCTTTTTTGTAGCTCAAGCCAACATTATAGAATTTCATCGCATTATTTTTGTCCATAATTATTATTATTTACGTTGCAAATTTACAACTATATATTTTTTAAAAATAGCGCTAAAAGAACTTTTAATAGCGTCATTTGGTAATCATTTTTTTTCGTATATTTGTCTCGTAAGCCCAGTGTTTATAGTACATACACTATTTTACAAAATAAAATATGATAAATATCATCTTTCATGAAATACAACAAATATAGCGACAAAAACCCTACCTCTTTTTACGAAGATTTAGAAAAAAAATCAGTTATAGTTATAGAAAGCAACACCGAAGAAACGCTACATCAAGAACGTCAAATAAGTGCCGATTATATTCAGTTTTATTTTTGTTTAAAAGGAGCCTCTAAAGTGGCTTTTAACATGCCACATTGTAGCGTTGAGTTAAAAGCTTATAATTCGTGTTTTACTTTTTTTAAAGCAGACAAGATGAATCTCTTTTTTGACTTACAACCTAATACAGTTTTGGTAGGAATACTTTTTAAAGTCAATCATTTTCATGAATTATTTTCTGATGTAGATAGTGCCGATTTTCCCATTCAGAATTTTGATACTAATCAAACCATTTTACAAACAAAATCTATTTCGACAGAGATTGTCAATTCCGTAGAACAACTCATATCAAATTCAATCAACACTTCTTTTCAAAAACTTTATATAAGAGGTAAAGTTTTTGAAATTTTGAGTCTCTATTTTAATGAAACATTTAATGAAAATGTAGAACAATGTCCTTTTGTAGAAAACACCGACGATATTGTTAAAATTAAAAAAGCCCGCGATTTGCTCATAAAAGATTTTAATAGCGAACCTACTTTAGACAGCCTCTCTAAAACTATTGGCTTGAATGTTAGAAAACTAAAAGAAGGTTTTAAAGACCTTTACGGGATGCCTGTATTTACCTATCTCTATCATTATAAAATGGATTACGCCCGTAAATTATTAGACACAAACAACCAAAATATAAACGAAGTGGCAAACATAGTAGGGTACAGTTCTGCCACACATTTTATAGCAGCCTTTAAAAGAAAATTTGGCATCACCCCTAAACAATACTCATTATCTAAAGCTGATTCAATTGACTAAAAAAGGAGCTCTTTTAGTAAATCTTGGGTCGCCCGAAAGCCCTAATCCAAAAGACGTTAAAAAATATTTGGGTGAATTTTTAATGGATGAACGTGTTATAGATATGCCTTATATATCACGATTTTTACTGGTAAAAGGCATTATTTTAAACACACGTCCTAAAAAATCGGCCAAAGCCTACCAAAAGATTTGGACAAATGAAGGCTCTCCGCTTATAGTTTATTCTGAAAAATTGCACAAAAAGGTTCAAGAAAACACAAGTATTCCTGTAGCATTAGCTATGCGTTACGGTAAGCCTTCTATAAAAGATGGTATCAAAAAATTAGTAGATAAGGACGTCACAGAAATTTTTCTTGTACCGCTCTACCCGCAATTTGCAATGGCTACTACAGAAACTATAAATGTTTTAGCTGACAAAATTGTGAAAAAGGATTTCTCAAATATAAAATTAAGGTCATTACCTGCTTTTTATAACAACCAAGATTATATTGCCGTTTTGAGTAACAGTATAAAAAAGCAATTAGATATACTAAAGCCAGAACACCTGTTATTTTCGTATCACGGCGTCCCCGAAAGGCATATTAAAAAATCTGACATCACACAATCGCATTGTAAAATCGATGGCAGTTGTTGCAAAACAGCTTCGTCTGCCCATGAATTCTGTTACCGTCACCAATGCTATGAAACTACCAAATTGGTAGCCAAAAAATTAGATTTCAAAGAGGATTTTTACAGTGTTTCTTTTCAGTCAAGATTGGGTCGCGATCCTTGGTTACAACCTTATACTGATAAAACTATTGAAAATTTTGCACTTAACGGCCTAAAAAAATTAGCGGTTGTAACA
>CAZGZH010000316.1:0-2828 GCA_964529645.1 uncultured Flavobacteriaceae bacterium | reverse complement strand
GTCAATAAATTTTACAGAAGTTGTATCTGCTGTCTTAATAAATTCATCTAAAAGTGATAATTTTTCGTTTTCTGTTATAATAGGTTCTATTTCAAATGATTTTAAACTGGCTGCTTCTTTTTTATTGATATTGAAAAGTTTTACTAAACTAGAAGTATCTTTTTGTAAAACTAAATTGTTATAATAAGTTATATTGTTATACAGTTGGTGAATACTATTAAAATTAGACGAAACAACCATATTTGAAACATAAGATCTCTCTGTTCCTTCACTAAAATAGCCGCCAAAAAAACCAATAATAGCTGCAATGACAAACTTTATAAAATGTTTTCTTAAAAAGAGTAAGACAAATATTAAAGCATTAAATAAAAATTTTAATAAATCGCCAATAGCTTTAAAAAGTTTTGTAAAACCTCTGCCTATCAACTCAAATAAACGCCCCAAGTCTATTTCTTCTTCTTTTGTATTTGTCTGATTTTCTTTTGTACTCATAACTATATTATTAGTCTATTAAAATTTTGTCTAGTATTTTTTGCGTAATGATATAAGTTGGCGCTACACCTGTTGTCCCTAATCCGCCTGAAGCCAATGTGCTTCCTGTTTTTAATGGGTTATCTGAAGCGTAGTAAGCATAGCTTACTTTTACATCTTTGTTAATATTACCGCGTATTTGTGAAGCACTTTGAATAGCTTTTTGATAATGAGCGCCTTCCATTTCAAGACCAATGACATTCCATGTTGAATTGTGAAAAAATTCTAAAATGTCTTTATTTTGTAATGAGGTGCCTAAAACTGTTACCATAGCTCCATCAAAAACATTGCCGCTAAACTCTTTTAAGTCGTCTTTTGACAATTGGTTTACAAAAGGATAATTATCTGCAGTACCCTCAAAAATATGTGATGTCGGAATCATGATATCACCCTTGCCGCCTTCTAAAATACCTGCTTTACCCATTATAGAAACTGACTTAACATCTAAATGATGTTTTATAGACGCATCACACTCATATGGTTTTAACAACTCATCCATAGTTTCAAAAGCCTGCTCGCCAAAGGCGTAATCCATAACAACTAAAACAGCATTGTCTTTTGTTTTAAAACCACTTTTAGCTGTATCAATTATCTGAACATTAATATTGGTTCCTGAGGCGTCTTTTATGTATATTAACCCGTTTTTTGCAGCGTAGTTTTTTACTTTTTTCTGTAAGTTATCGTCAGTACTCAACATTTCAAAAAAGGCAATCCCCTTGTTAGAAGTATGCTCTTTTTTAAGCGCTATTGGTGCATAAATAGAATTCATAACACTGTGCATATTGGCACTAACAATATGAATAGGTCTATTTAATAAATTGTTTTTGAATAGTACTTCTTTAACATTAGTAGCCCAAATATCACCATAAACATGATGACCAATGCTTTCGCGGAGTTCTGAGCTAAAGGTAATAACACGTTTTTTGTCGTTCAGCACTTCGTCTAAAGCCAGTTTGCCCAACCAGTAAAATATTTCGAATAACCTGTTGGGGTTATTTTTACTTGAAAACAGTCTGTCTGTTTCTTGCACTTCAATAAAATTGCGACCAAGAATACCCGCAAGATGTGCTAATAATACTTCTTTTTCGTCAGTTTTTAATTTTCTGTTATAAAGTACCACATCTTCTAAATGACGCCATTCGCGCGTGGTTTTTCCACTGTCATCAATTAAAATATTGTCTTTTATTTTATGGCTTTCTATAAACAAAAAAGTAAGGTGCGTGAGGATGTCGTAAATTTCTGAACGGCCCCTTGTAACCTCAATATTCATTTGATTTTTGTCTATTCTATAACAATTTCTGCGTCGTTTGGCAGGAATAATTGTTTTAAAATGAGAATTTCTAAAACCCTCGTCGGCTGTTAAATTTATGTATTGACATTCTTCAATCCCTTCGGGTAATCTGTCTATGACATAACTCAATCCGTTAAGTTCAACTTTAGAGTCGGCTATAGAGCCATAAATTTCGGGGCGCAATGCTAATAAAGCACTGCGTAAAGTTTCGCCAGAAACACCCATAGGCTTATAAAAACCCCTATTAAAAAGGTGGCGCATCGTTATATAAAGGCGCTCTATAGCTTTTGAGGATTCTTGTGCTCTGGTTCTTGGTTTTGGATTTTGTGGCATAAAAAATTTTTGCAAAGGTATTTATATTTAAATAAATAGTCTTTTATATATTAATTTTTAGTTTAGACGTAAAAGCTTTTGATAACTTTTGCCGTTGTTTAAAACATTTAAAGCTTTCTGTATAGTTGTGTCGTTCTTTAAAGCATAGGTATATTTTCCTTTAGAAAAATAGTAGCGCCTTACTATTTCTAAGGCTAATGCCTCCTCTATTATAGTTTTGTCTTGCTGTAGCTGACTAAACTGTTTTGATACTATTTCTGCGTTTAATTTACTCAGAGTCTTTTCTAAGTTAATATTGGCTTTTTTAGCTAAATCACTACTCTTTTTAAAACTCTTTTGAACGGGAGATATAAATATCTTTTCCGATTTTAAAAAGGCTATAAAATTTTTGAAATCGGTTTGAGATAATTTAAAATTCTTTGCTGAGTCAATTGTTTTGTGTTTAAAAAAATATTGTGTTGCAAACTTAAATACTGCCTGAGATTTTAAGAGTTTTTTTGTCGTTTCACTCCGTTTTGTAAGCATTACACCAACATCTGGTGTTATTCCGCCGCCGCCTAAAATTTTACGTTCGTTTTTAGTGTTATATTCTGGCCGTTTAAGATCTGAAAACGTTTGAATATTATCTCTGTGTCTGTGTGTATATTCTATTCATTATATGATTCGTTCATAA
>CAZGZH010000315.1:0-2860 GCA_964529645.1 uncultured Flavobacteriaceae bacterium | reverse complement strand
TTCCCTTCTACAACGGTTATGATAGAACAATTTCCAGAAAAAAAGGGTCTCGATATGGCTTATATAACCAATAAAGAAGATATCAATAAGACCATTAAAAAAGTAATAGAAGATTTTAATAAAAACTAAAAATTAATATGGCATCAAAGTATTTAGTAATTATCGGTTTATTTTTAGGATTTATTTCTTGTAAAACCGATACAGCACGTAATCCTAAAAACCAAGTAACTATCACCGATTTTAAATCGGATATGGATAAAAATATTCAAAAATATGTGTCGGTTAAACTCACCAGCGATGTAAGTAAACTGAGTGTAAATCAGAAAAAAATGTTGCCTATTTTAATAAAAGCAGCCGATATGATGAACGACCTATTTTGGCAAGAAGCTTATGGCGATAAGTCTAAGCTTTTAAAAGCTATTAAAGATAGTGCTACAAGAGAATTTGTAAATATAAATTATGGTCCTTGGGATAGATTAGGCGACAATAAGCCTTTTATTGATGGTGTAGGAGAAAAACCTGCTGGTGCTAATTTTTATCCACAGGATATGGGTAAAAATGAATTCGAAGAATTTGATTCTAAAACTAAAACTGATTTGTACACTTTTATAAGACGCCATGAAGACACAGGAGAGTTGTACACTGTACCTTATCGCGAAATGTTTTCAAAAGAAGTCAAACAAGTAGCTGGTTTGCTTAATGAGGCTGCTAAATTAGCCGAAAATGCAGGTCTTAAAAAATACTTGTACTTACGAGCCAAAGCCCTGTTAGACGACGATTATTTTAAAAGTGATATGGCATGGATGGATATGAAAACAAATCAGTTAGATATTGTTATAGGGCCAATTGAAACTTATGAAGATAAACTTTTTGGTTATAAAGCCGCTCATGAAGGCTATGTGCTTATTAAAGATATGGATTGGAGTAAAAAATTGGCGAAATTCATCAGTTTTTTACCAGAATTACAAGCCAATTTACCAGTAGAAGCCAAGTACAAACAAGAAAAGCCAGCTGCTAAGTCAGATTTAAATGCTTATGACGTGGTTTATTATGCAGGCGATTGTAATTCGGGTGGTAAAACAATAGCCATTAATTTACCAAATGACGAAAAAGTACAATTACAAAAAGGGTCACGCAGATTACAATTAAAAAATGCCATGCGTGCTAAATTCGACAAAATTTTGGTACCTATAGCCAAAGAACTCATCGCTAAAGACCAACAGCAATACATAACATTCAATGCTTTTTTTGCCAATACAATGTTTCATGAAGTGGCGCATGGATTAGGCATTAAAAACACCATAAATGGTAAAGGCACCGTCCGCGAAGCGCTTAAAAAATACTACTCAGCTTTAGAAGAAGGTAAAGCAGATATTCTCGGTTTGTATATGGTGCAACAATTACACAATAAAGGCGAATTAGGCGGTGATATGAAAGATTATATGACTACTTTTTTAGCCAGTATTTTTAGGTCTGTGCGTTTTGGCGCTGCCGATGCTCATGGTATTGCCAATATGGTACGTTTTAATTTCTTTAAAGAAAAAGGGGCATTTACCAGAAATGCAGATAATTCTTACAGCGTTAATTACGATAAAATGAATGTGGCTATGAAAGATTTGTCACAACTCATATTAAGTCTTCAAGGCGAAGGTGATTTTAGTGCCGTTGAAAAATTAGTACAACAAAAAGGTATTATTGACGCGCAGTTACAAGCCGATTTAGATCGTTTAACAAAAGCCAATATTCCAGTTGATGTTATTTTTGAACAAGGGGTTGACGTTCTTGGATTGAAAGAATAGTTACTTATTAGTAAAATATAGAACTTGTTTAAGTTGAAAAAATAAGTGTTTTTAGTATTAAGTAAAACTCCCAACTATAATCAGGGATATTCACCAGACTTCAAACTTCAATCATCTTTAATCTTTAGATATAATCTCTTTTTCGTAGCCAATATTTTTGTATTGGGCACTAATTTTTTCGAAATCAATAGGGTTTTTGGGTGCCTGCGGAATCAACCTGCCGTCTATAAAGGCGCGTTGTAAAATATCTTCAATAATAAAATCTTTTCCTGATATTTCGGGATGGTATTCTTTTTTAAGCGACAGTTTAAACAATCTGGCTGTAGTTTGATACCAAAAAGCTTTCCAACCGCTTCGGTAATCTTTTATAAGATTATAAACCGTTTTACCAGTCTGTCTGTAAACTAATTTTATAAGAATGCGTCCCTCTGTACGCGTCATTTTTTTAAGCTGATCTGTAAATTCACCCTGCATGTACTTTTGCATCTTTTTTATGTACTTCTTGCGTTTGTGCTTTCTTTTAATACGTTCTAAATCTCTGTTTAAATCGGTTAGCTTTTCGGCTGCAAGGGTGGCATAAGGATAGGTTTTAAGCACTTTTTTTCTGTACCAATAATAGTAGAGCGCTTCGCGCTTGGTTTTAAATTTTAAGTGTTTTAAAACAAAAACTGTTTTTAAATTAATAGTAGCGGAGTCGTTTTGAATGACGATAAAATTGTATTTTTTAAGAAGAGAATCTTGTTTAAACTCTTCTCTTTCTTGCGCTTGAAGGCTCAAAAATCCAAATAAGAAGAAGTAAAAAATATAGCGCATAAGGCGGTTTTAATGATAATTCAAAAATACAAGAAAAAATCCTTAATAATAATTGTATTTTTGTGTGACTTATAACAAAAAAATAAAGGCAAATGAAATCCGTTTTAAACAAAAAAGCAATAGATTTTTTAGAAAAATATTTAAATAATGCAGCGCCTACGGGCTATGAAAGTGAAGGGCAGAAAATTTGGATGGATTATTTAAAACCTTATGTAGATACTTTTATAACAGATAGTTATGGTACAGCT
>CAZGZH010000314.1:0-2867 GCA_964529645.1 uncultured Flavobacteriaceae bacterium | reverse complement strand
AACCATATAGTACCCCATTGACCTGATGTATTTTCGAATGTAGGTTCTAATCTATCACCCTGAAAAATAACTTTATCGGTTAAAGTGCCATTCACCTCTAAAGTAGCACTTTGGCTTACAATAATACCAGAATTTTCATGAAAATGTAATTGCGTCCCTGCTTCAATTGTTAGTTTAGCATTTTCTGGTACGCCCAAATAGCCATAAATTACATAAGGTTTGTCGTCAGTAAAAGTAGTGTTGCCATTGAGCATAAAACCCACAATTTCTATGGGGTCGCCATTAGCATCTATACCTAATTTAATTGTTTCTTTAATACCATCAACATCCCGAGAAGGATATAAAAAATGGGCATCTTGAACCAAAGTAACCAATGTAACTTTTTGTTGTTTAGCACCCGTGTCGAATAATATTTTATCTGTATAAAGCGGATTTGTTACCGTGTTAAAATCTATAGTAGCTTCTACAAAAACAAAAATACTGTCGTGCGCTAAAATAGCGACATTATCAAAATTTTTACCAGGCTGCCCATCAACATTAAGGCGGTAAAAAGAGCCTAAGCCATTTTCTAAACTAATATTAGGAATTGTAATAGCATCATTACTTCTGTTATAAACTTTAAAATGACGTGTACTTGAACTTGTATTGGTAAAAACGGTATCTAAAAAAACGGTGTCTTTTGAAAAACTGAGACTTCCTGAACTTAAAACAGTTGTAAAATCTTTTCTACACGATGTGTAAAATACAAGGCCAATTAAACTGATATAAAATAAAAATTTGCTAATGAGCTTATGCATAAAAAAGATTCTGATACACTTTAACGTTAGGGTTTAATATATATTTTAATTTCGAATAGTTTATCCCAATTTTTACCTGTCACAAATAAACGATCTGTTTTAACGTCGTAAGCTATGCCATTTAAAACAGCATCTTCGCCGCTTTTTGTCACTTTTTTATCGAGTCCTTTAAAATCTATTATGCCTTCAATAGTACCATTTATGGGATTAATAATGAGTATGGTATTTTTTTGCCACACATTGGCATATATTTTTCCTTTAATAAATTCTAACTCATTAATCTCTTCAGCTTTTCTGGTATTGGTATAGGCTTCTATAAAATGGGTTTCTTTTAAAGTCTCTGGATCTAAAAACCAAAGGCGTTCTGTACCGTCAGATTTAATCAAACTTTTTTTGTTATGAGTTAAACCCCAGCCTTCTTTGCTATTGGCGTAATTGAAGTTTTTAACAAAAGAAAAGTCATTTAAATTATATACAAACCCCATCTTTTTTTGCCAAGTTAGCCATATAATTTTGTCTTTAAAAATAGTCATACCCTCGCCAAAATATTTTTTATCGATATCAATTTTTTTGATAATTTTTCCCGTTTTTAAAGCTACTTTTCGCAAAGTTGAAGTGCCGTGCTGACCTGTACTTTCGTATAAAAAGCCTTTATGATATTCTAATCCTTGTGTAAAAGCGCCAGAGTCGTGGGGAAATTCGTTTATAATTTTATAAGTATAGATTTTTGGTGGTTTAGAGGCTAAAAAATAAATTGTGTTAGTTAAAGCTTTACGTTGCTCTTGAAAGTAAACAACAGCCTTTACAGCATGTTTTCCCAATTTTTGAGTAGAAATATCAACATCATTATTAATTTTAATGCCATCTAAAAAATAATGAATAGAATCAATAGGTTTATTATTCTTTTCTTCTACTTTTAATTGTAAAGACTTGTCTATTTTAATTTTTTTAGACGAAATAAGTTTTAATTTGTATTTATCGCCACAAGCAAAAAGCATAAATAAGCTTATTACTAAAAATAAAAAACGTGTTATTTTAATATTTTTTACCATATTATAACATTAAATGCAAAATAAGCATTTTAATTGTTTGATTTTTAAAAATTATAATTAAATTTGCACACTCAAAAATAAGCAATACTGTTTATTACTGAATGAGATGCGAAAGTAAAAAACTTTAAACTACAATCCTAGAATTGTAATTTAATTAAAAATATAAAAAGTAATTAAAATGAGAAAAGGAATACATCCAGAAAACTATAGAATGGTTGCTTTTAAAGACATGTCTAACGGCGATGTTTTTATAACACGTTCTACAGCTCCATCAAAAGAAGATATAGAAGTAGATGGACAAAAATACCCACTTATTAAATTAGAGATTTCTAGAACTTCTCATCCTTATTATACAGGAAAAACTAAGTTAGTCGATACTGCTGGTAGAATTGATAAATTTAAAAACAAATACGCTAAGTTTAAAAAATAAGGTATTCCAACCCTATAAAAAAAGCCTCAATTTGTAAATTTAGGCTTTTTTTATGCTTAAGATTTAGTTATTAAATCTTTTTCATTTGTTGTTTAAGCATTCTTACTTGCTCTGCTAACATATTGTGCTTGTCTAATTTTTTAGCTTCGGCTAAAAGCATCGTCGCTTCACGTTTACGGCGTTTCGTCATAGCTATCCCTGCTAATTGTAATTTAGCCATAGCTTTATCATGACTCATAGCTAAACCTATTTTTAAGGCTTTTTTAAATAATTTTTCGGCAGCAGTAATATTGGTTTGCGATAATAACAATCCTTGTAAAAAATGGTAATAACCTTCTTGATTTTTTATCAAGGCACTTTTAGGATTTTTAATTTTAGCCAACCATTTACCAGCGCCTTCAAAATCTTGTTTGCGCAAACGTAAAAAAGCCAATAATAAAATCTCATTTTTAAAATAAAAAAACACAAAAACTCCCGCAAGTAATACTAGCGAAATACCATTCATAATATGTGACACCATAAACTGCATTACAGACCATGCTACTATAGCTATTGCAATCACTAATTTTATATACTTATTAAACATCT
>CAZGZH010000313.1:0-2884 GCA_964529645.1 uncultured Flavobacteriaceae bacterium | reverse complement strand
CGTCCAACCGAGGCATTGAAACCTCCGAATATAATTCCGACAACCCTATTGAAAAAAAAGAAATAGTAAAATTAGTCAAACAAATCATAGAAAAACAAAAACAAAATCCTCGTTATGATTATATGAACAATGAGCAAAAAGAAATTGATAAATTGGTTTATGAAATGTACGGCTTAAATAAAGACGACATCCGCGAAGTAGAAACTTGGTATGCCCGCCGTTATCCAAAATTAGCAAGGTTTTGTGATGTTTAATTATATAAAATTATGATAGAACAAGGAAAAAATATTTTAAATACTCTTAATGAGATATCTTCTTTTATAAATAAAAATAAAAATCTAAAGATTCATAAAGATAATAAGTTTAATAAAAATTTTTCTTTAGTTTTAAGTACAGGTGTGGATGTTGTTACATTAATAGAAAGAATGGGTAACGAAATTAAGGAGTTGCAAAAAGTAGAACATATTATTCAATTGAGAAATGAAAAAGAGGATAAAACTACCATATCGAAAAAGGGTCAAGAGCTACGAAAATTGGCTGATTTTTTGACTAAAAATTTAGAAGTTGATTTTAAATCTTTGTATATTTTTTCAAAAATATTTTTAGATAAATTAGTTCAATTATTTGTTTTCATTGTTGATGATAATAGAGGAATAAAAGATTCTTCGATATCAGATTTTAAAAAGTCTTTAGATAAATATAATGGTGAAAACAATTTATTTTTAGAATTTAAAAAAGAATTTAGTTTTATTCTAAAAAATATAATTGATTATTTAAAATTTTATAGGGATAAGCAAATAGTTCATAGCAAAATCAATCAATCTTTTACGGTTTGGTTTGTTAATGATATGAATGGAAATATTTATTTTCAACACGCTTCCAATAATGGAGAAAATATAAAATCTTTAAGCCCAAAACAAATTGTTGATATTTTAGAAAAGTTTATTATGCAGTTAAAGAATTTTATAATAAATAAATTAGATTTACAAAAATATGCCAAACATAAGATTACAAACAACTCTTAAAAATAAAGTTCAAGAAATTGATAGAGAATACAGCTGTGGGGTTTCTATTGCTTTTATTCGTCTGATGCTTGGTGAAGTTTTGAGCTTGATGAATTTGATATAGACGAAGCTATTACTGATGGAGGAATGGACAAAGGTATAGATGCTATTTTTGAAAAGGAAGAAGACGGAGAAAATATTTTATATGTTGTCCAATCAAAATATTTTTCACAAAATCCAGATAAAACAATTGATGAAAATACCAAAAATTTAGTAGTTGAAGCGGTTTCTAATTACATTTTAGGCGATTATCCATTAAATAACTTAAATAAAAAATTAAAAGGAAAAGTTGAATTATTAAGAGATAGACTTGCTAATGGGAAAATAGATAGAGTTGGAATGATATTTTTAACAAATGGGCAATATCCAAAAGAAAATATTATTTCTGAATTAGATTTGTTTAAACAAGATCAAGATGGTTTAATTTATTATCAAATTTTTACTGAAAAAGATTTATCTGAGATTTTTCAACCTAGTTCTGCAAATTTGGTAAAAGAAATTGATTTAAGGATTGTAAAAGATAGCGGGAGTGGCGAAAAGACAATTTTAAATTTACCGGATATTGATATTGTTCAAGGAAAAGTTGTTAAGATTGATATTGTAGAACTGGCAAAAATTGTCAAAGATAATAAAAATATTTTTAGTGCAAATGTTCGTGCCTTCCAATCAACAAGAAACAAAGTTAATGAACAAATTGCTTCAACATTAAGAGATGCCGATTTAATAAAAGAGTTTGTTTATTTAAATAATGGTATAACTATTATTTGTGATGATTTCCAAGTAAAACCGGGCGGCGAAAATATAAATATTAAAAAACCATCAATTATCAATGGCTGCCAAACTGCCAGTACAATTTTAGAAGTTTATAACGAAAATGAGCTTGAACTGAATATTGGATTTATTCTTGCTAGAATAGTAAAAACAAAAGATGAAAATATTAAAGAGCAAATTATTAAAGCCAGCAATACTCAAACAGCTATAAAAAATAGAGATTTAATAAGTGAAGATAAAATACAAAAAGAATTAGAAATGCAATTTTTACAACTTGGTTATTTTTATGATAGAAAGAAGGGATTGCACAGGAAAGAAGATAAAGAAAAAATAATTGATTTAGAAAAGGCAGCTCAATGTTATTTGGCATTATATTTACAAAGACCAGCAGAGGCTAAAAATAAAAAAAGTGAGATTTACAAAAGCTATTATGAGCAAATATTTAATAAAGAATTGACTGCTAATCAACTATTAATTGGTTGGTTGTTATTAAATAAAATCAGTGCAAAGATAAAAGAGTTGCGAAAAACAGCTTCAGAGGAACAAAAAAGTATTTTAGGCAATAGTATAATGCATTTATTACCTCTATTTGATGAATGGGCAATAAAACCATCGGGGAAAACTCTGTCAGATTTAGAAGATGATATTGATATGATAGATAATTTATTTAATTCTCATATAGATAAGGTGATTAAAAAATTACTTGGTATAATAAGTACTTTAAAGAAAAATAAAAAAGATTTTAATCCCCAATACTTTTTTAAAAGTAGCGATTCCTTAAAGAAGATTCTGAATGCGAAAGAGGGCAAAATTGATTACGAGCTAGAATTACACAAAGGTAATATTAACAGAATAAAAGATTTAAGATATTACAAGCCGGACCGTTATTCTCTAGATGGAGATAAATTTTATAATATCACGCATTGGAATGATTTGTTTATCAAATTAATTGAATTATACGGAAAAAGAAACTCATTAAGTGAAGGAAATCTAAATTTTATTAATTCCGGTTCCCGAACCTTGCTATTATTAAATCCAGACGCAGAAGA